>JAEYTQ010000769.1 GCA_023433965.1 Pseudomonadota bacterium
GACATCTTCAAGAAGTGCGGGCTCGAGGCGCCGAAGACCATCAAGGAGGTCGAGGCTGCCGCCGAGAAGATCAAGACCTGCGACAGCACGGTGACGCCGTTCGTCTCGCGCGGCCTCAAGCCCGCGATCGCCTACACCTTCAGCAACGTGCTGCACAATATCGGCGGCACGTACATCGCCAATGGCAAGTCGAATCTCTGCTCGGCCAAGGGCAAGGAGGCGCTCGACACCTATAGCCGGCTGCTGCGCGACTTCGGCCCGCCCGGTGTCGTCAATTACAGCTTCCAGCAGATTTCCGCGCTCTACCGCAGCGGCCGCGCGGCCATGGCGTTCGAATCCTCCAACGAGCTGCGCACGGTGATGGAAGGTGGTGCCCGGCTGAAGGACACCGGCCTGCTGCCGTTCCCGGCGGGCGAGGCCGGTCAGGTGCCGACCACGATCGGCTGGGGCATGGCGGTGTCCTCGCACAGCAAGCAGCCAGAGGCGGCCTGGTATTTCGTGCAATGGGCGACGAGCCCCGAGGTGCAGAAGAAGATGGCCTTGCAGGGCATCGCCCCGCCGCGCCCGTCGGTCGCCAAGGACCCGGAGTATCGCAAGTGGATCGACGAGGAGCCGGTCCGGAAGGAATGGCAGGCTGCGCTCGACGTGCTCGCCACCAAGGGCTCCTCCGAGGTCGGCTATCCCATCGTCGCCAATCCGCAATCGCGCGAATTCATCGGCCAGGCGGTGCAGGATCTGATCCTGAAGCAAAAGCCGATCGACCAGGCCTGCGCGGATGCCGACAAGGGGCTGGACGCGCTGATCGCGCTGAACTGACCGTCCGGTGCCGGCTGGCGGGCTGCTTGCCGGCACCTCATTCGATCGAGGACAGGAACGCATGTCTGATACGGCTGCGCCACTCACGCAGGACCGGCAGAAGCTGGAAATGGCCGCGCTCTCGGCGCCGGCCGTGATCTTCACGGTCGCGATGATCGCGTTTCCCGTCGTCTATACGATCTGGCTCGGCTTCCAGACCTTTTCTTCCACCGGCAAGCAGTCTTTCGCGGGTCTCGCCAACTATTCCAAGCTGATCTCCGACGTCGAGTTCTGGCACGGGCTGTGGATCACCATCGCGCTGTTCGTGCTGTCGCTGGTGCTGCAGCTCGTCTTCGGCGTCTGGCTCGCGCTGGTGCTGTTCCACGCCAGGCGTTTGCCGGGCATCGTGCGCTCGCTGTTCATATCGCCCTTCATGATGCCGCCGGTGGTCGCCGGCATGATGTGGCTGGTGATCCTCGATCCATCGCTGGGCGCCGCCAACTACATACTGCAGTCGTTCGGCCTGCCGCCGTCGGACTGGCTGGCTTCGCCGACCTGGGTCATTCCGACCGTGGCGCTGATCGACAGCTGGCAGTGGACGCCCTACGTCGCTCTGATCGTGCTGGGCGGTCTGCAATCCCTGCCGCCGAGCGTCTACGAGGCCGCGCAGATCGACGGCGCGTCGCCGTTCAAGACCTTCCAGCGCATCACGCTGCCGCTGCTGCTGCCGACCATCGTCACCGCTGCGATCCTGCGCAGCGTCGATCTCCTGCGCTTCTTCGACATCATCTACATCACCACCCAGGGCGGCCCTGGCAATGCCTCGAACACGCTCAACATCTACGGCTTTCGGGTCGGCTTCGAGTTCTTCAACATCGGCTATGCCAGCGCCCTGATGCTGACGCTGACAGCGATCGTGTTCGGCGCCGTGCTCGCCTTCAACCGCCTGCGCGGCGCAGTCGCCTGGTGACGCCATGACCGATGCCGCCAATACCGATCGCTGGATCCGATGGCTCAACACGGTGCAGCTCGTGCTGGCCGGCGTTGTGATCATGGCGCCGACGGTCTGGATGGTGCTGTCCTCGTTCAAGCCGTCCTTCGAGGTCACCGCCTATCCGCCGACGCTGATCTTCACGCCCACGCTGGAGAATTACGTGGAGCTGACCAGGACCACGCCGTTCCTCAGCTACGCGCTCAACAGCCTCATCGTCACGGTCGGCTCGACCGCCCTGGGACTGCTGTTCGGAATCCCCGCCGCCTTCGCCGTGTCCTGGACGCGGATTTCCTGGCCGGCGATCCTGACGCTGGCCGCGCGCATGGCGCCGGGCACGCTGTTCCTGCTGCCATGGTACGTGATGTTCCGGCAAGTCGGCATGATCGGCTCCTACACCGCGCTGATCCTCAGTCATGCCGTGATCACGCTGCCGATCGTGATCTGGGTGCTGCTGCCGTCCTTCGATGCCATCCCGCGCAGCGTGTTCGAAGCCGCGCAGGTCGACGGATGCAGCGTCACGCGCATCCTCTGGCGCATCGCGATGCCGCTGGTGGCGTCGGGCATCGCGGTCTCGGCGATCCTCGCTTTCGTGTTCTCGTGGAACTACTTCCTGTTTGCGCTGGTGCTCTCCAATGGCGACACCAAGACGCTGATCGCGGCGGCCTTCAACTTCATCGGCGAAGGCTCAACGCAATGGGGCGCCCTCATGGCCGCGGCGACGCTGATCGCGCTGCCGCCGTTGGTGTTGGCCGCCCTGGTTCAGCGCTGGCTGGTCTCCGGCCTGACGCTCGGCGCGGTGAAAGGCTAGATCGCTGATGAATGTATCACCCCGTCCCAATTCGATCATGCAGGCTGCGGTCTTCCACGGCAACGATCGCATCACCATCGAGCGGGTGGCGATGCCCGACGTCGGCGCGGGCGAGGTGCTCGTTCGCGTCTCGCGCACCGCGCTGTGCGGCTCGGACTTCAAGCTGTGGCACAAGGGAGCCGAGTTCACCGCGGGCCACGAGATCTTCGGCGTGGTCGAGCAGGCCGGTCACAGGCTGGATGGCCGGCGCTGCGCCGTCTACATCCCCCTGCACTGCGGCCGTTGCGCCGCCTGCAAGCGCGGCGACACCCAGATGTGCCTGGAAGTCTCCAGCCTGATCGGCTGGAACAGGCCAGGCGGCTATGCCGAATACGTGCCGGTGCCGGAGAATTGCCTGCTGCCGGTGCCTGACGATATCGAGGACAGCCTCGCGCCGCTGCTGCTCGACACCATCGGCACGTCAGGGCATGCAGTCCGCTTCGTCAGCCGCATCGTGCCGCCAGGCGAAGCCGGACCCGTCCTCGTGATGGGAGCAGGGCCCGTCGGCCTCGGCGTCGTGCTGGCGCTCCGCGCGCTCGGCTATGACGACGTCCATGTCGCCGATCCCAACGCCGTCCGCGTCGGAATCGCGCAATCCTTCGGTGCGAAGGCGCATCCCGTTGGCGATACCTCGAAGCGTTTTGCCCTCATCATGGAATGCTCTGGCGCGCATGCCGCGCGCAATCTCGGCATCGAGCTGGTCCTGCCGCGCGGCGCGCTGGTGCTGGTCGGCGAGAACGCCGCGCCCTGGACCATCGAGGAGGGCAAAGTGTTCCGCCGCAAGGATTTCTACATGATCCGGACCTTCTATTTCCCGGTTTCGGATTTCGAGCCGAACGTCGAGCTGTTGCGCAAGTACAAGGACGAATACCGCGTCCTCGTCGATGGCGAGTTCG
>JAEYTQ010000763.1 GCA_023433965.1 Pseudomonadota bacterium
CTGCAGGAACGTGGGTTCATCCACCAGTGCTCGGATTTCGAGGGGCTGGACGCGCTCGCTGCCAAGGGCGAAGCGACCGCCTATGTCGGCTACGATTGCACCGCCCGGTCGCTGCCCATCGGCAATTACCTGACCATGATGATGCTGTACTGGCTCCAGCAGTCCGGCAACAAGCCGATCACGCTGATGGGCGGCGGCACCACCATGGTCGGCGATCCCTCGGGCAAGGACGAGACGCGCGCGATGCGGACGATCGCCGAGATCGAGGGCAACAAGGCCTCGATCCGCGGCGTGTTCGCCAAGGTGCTCAACTATGGCGACGGCAAGAGCGACGCCATCATGCTCGACAATGCGGAGTGGCTGACCAAGCTGAACTGGATCGAGATGCTGCGCGACGTCGGCCGGCACTTCTCGGTCAACCGCATGCTCACCATGGACTCCGTGCGGCTGCGGCTCGAGCGCGAGCAGGAGATGAGCTTCATCGAGTTCAACTACATGGTCTGCCAGGCCTACGACTTCGTCGAGCTCGCCAAGCGGACCGGCTGCAAATTGCAGATGGGCGGCTCGGACCAGTGGGGCAACATCATCATGGGCGTCGATCTCGGCCGCCGCATGGGTACGCACCAGCTGTTCGCGCTGACGACGCCGCTGCTGACGACCGCCTCGGGCGCCAAGATGGGCAAGACCGCGCAAGGCGCGGTCTGGCTCAACGCCGACCAGTTCAGCCCTTATGACTTCTGGCAGTACTGGCGCAACACCGAGGACGCCGACGTCGGCAAATTCCTGAAGCTGTTCACGACGCTGCCGATCGCCGAGATCAGGAAGTTAGATGCGCTCGGCGGCTCGGAGATCAACGAAGCCAAGAAGGTGCTCGCGACCGAGGCGACGGCGCTGCTGCACGGGCGCGAGGCCGCGAACGAAGCGGCAGAGACCGCGCGGCGGACCTTCGAGGAAGGCGCGCTCGCCGAAAGCCTGCCGACCGTGGAAATTCCGCGCGGCGAGCTCGACGCCGGTCTCGGCGTGCTCAACGCCTTCGTCAAGGCGGGCCTCGTCGCCTCCAACGGCGAGGCGCGGCGCCAGATCAAGGGCGGCGGCCTGCGTGTCAACGACGCGCCCGTCACCGACGAGAAGATGGCGCTCTCGGCGGCCAATCTGACGCCTGAAGGCGTGGTCAAACTGTCCTTCGGAAAGAAGAAGCACGTCCTGATCAAGCCTGCATAGGCGTATGAGCATTTCGCTGCTTGTCAGGGTGCGCCGAAGCGCGCTCCCTGACGGCCAATGGACCAGAACACGCCCAAGGAAGCGATCGAGGAAACGGTCAAGGAACCCGCACGTTCGCAGCGAGGCGTCGTGCGCACCGCCCTCGTCGTGCTCGCGCTGTGCTTCACGCTGGCTGTTCTTGGGCGCGGGCTCAGCGAGAGCTTCACGGTCTTCCTCAAGCCGATCTCCGAAAGCTTCGGCTGGGACCGTGCCCAGGTGGTCTCGATCTATTCCCTGACCTGGCTGGTCAGCGGGCTGACCGCGCCGCTGGTCGGCCGCCTGTTCGACCATTCCGGACCCCGCATCGTCTATGCGCTCGGGTTGCTCCTGCTCGGTTCGGCCTTCCTGATCGCAAGCCATGCCCACGCGCTGTGGCAATGCCAGCTCTCGATCGGCATCTGTGTCGGCATCGGCGTCGCCTTCATCGGCAATGTCCCGAACTCGATCCTGCTCGGCCGCTGGTTCGGCCCAAAGCTGCCGACCGCGATGGCGGTGGTCTACTCGGCGATGGGCGGCGGGGTGCTGGCGCTGCTGCCGGCCTCGCAGCTCTTGATCGATCTTCTCGGCTGGCGCGAGACCTATCTGCTGTTCGGCTTGGCCGCGCTCGGGCTGCTGGTGCCGCTGCTGCTGCTGCCCTGGCGCCTGTTCGCAGCCGGCTCGCCGCAGGTCGCCAGGAAGACCGATCCGGATTTCATCGACAACGGCTGGACGCTCCTGAGCGCGATGCGGCACCACGCCTTCTGGGCGCTGTTCTCGACCTTCTTCTTCACCGCGGTCGGCATGTATGCGATCGCGGCGCAGATCGTGGCTTATCTGATCGACGCCGGCTTCCCGCCGCTCCAGGCTGCGACCGCCTGGGGCTTCTCCGGCATCGTGCTGGTGTTCGGCATGCTCGGCATCTCCGCGCTCGACGGCCTGATCGGACGCCGGCCATCGGTGCTGCTCAGCTACGCGATCTCGATCCTCGGCATCGTTCTGCTCTGGCTGCTGCAGTACTATCCGAACGTGATCCTGCTCACTGGCTTCATCCTCTGCTTCGGCAGCATGATGGGCTCCCGTGGACCGCTGATCAGCGCCACCGCGATGAGGATCTTCCGCGGCCAGCGCGTCGGCACCATCTTCGGCACGATCTCGATCGGCAGCGGGCTCGGCTCGGCGTTCGGCTCATGGAGCGGCGGCCTGATTCACGACGCGACTCACGGCTACGATCTGCTGCTCGTGTTCGCGCTTGCGAGCGTGATCCTCGGAATGATTCCCTTCCTGATCGTCCCCGCCCTGCGGGAGTAGGTCTCCCCGACGTAACTTGGATCCCCCGGCCTCACCGGAATCCTACGGACGAGCGTGAGGAGAACGCAGGCCGCGTGCGGCTGGTCGGCGGGGCTTGCACTGTTTTGTCCGACATGACGAAAATGTCAGGGCTGAATTCATCCGGGGTGGCTTGCGAGGCGGCAGCGAATGCGGTCCAAGTCGCAACATTGGGTCCAGCATTGGATGGAGGGCAAACCAGTGGACTTTCCTTATCTCACGCGCTTTCAACCGGTTCTCCTGAGCCTGTTTCGCTTCGTCACCGGCCTGCTGTTGTTCCAGTACGGCGTCGCGAAGATCTTCAAGTTTCCGGTGCTTCCTTATTTCGCAAACATCCCCCCGTTGATCTGGACGGCCGGTGCAATCGAGCTCGTGCTCGGCGCGCTGCTGATGATAGGGCTGTTCACCCGCCTGACCGCATTCATCCTGTCAGGTCAAATGGCCTTCGCTTATTTCATCGGCCACATGTTCAAGGGCGAGACGCCGGTGTTTCTTCCACTGCTCAACGGCGGCACCTCGGCGATCCTGTTCTGCTTCGCCTGCCTATACCTCTCGGCAGCCGGCGGCGGCCCGATCAGCGTCGACGCTGCCATGGGCAAAAAATAGCCTTTGGACCGGCGGCGCACGCGCGCCGCACTGACACCCATCTCACCGCTCGAGCACGACGGCATCGGCAAGTCCCGGTGCCGTTTCAGCGCGTGCCCAGCACGTTCCAGATCAGGAC
>JAEYTQ010000797.1 GCA_023433965.1 Pseudomonadota bacterium
GCCGACGGCAAGGAGGCCGACGCCTGGCTGACACTCGGGGAGGTCGTCGCCGTCCACATCTACAAGGCCTTGATCAAGGACGGTGTCTACCAGACCGCCGCCGCTCGCCCGATCGTCCGCGCCGGCCGCCGCGGCGACTATTTCGAGATCAAGCCGGAAAACATGTTCGAGATGGTGCGGCCGGATTAGGCGGCCGCACACTCTCTCCCGTCATTCCGGGGTGCGCTGTCAGGCGCGAGCCCGAAGTCCATACTCCCGATCGGGGTTATGGATACCGGGCTCATGCTTCGCGTGCCCCGGAATGACGCGGAGAGACATTGCACCTCATTTCCGCCCCGGAACTGTCGCCACGCCCCGGCCGTTATGGCCCGGGCGGCTGCCCGGCCGCGTCAATTCGCTTCTTTTTGCGGCCGAGATGTTCACTTCCGCCGGCCAGTTTCCGCTAAAATGCCCTGTCACCGCGCCGATGCATGAGGTCCGCCATGAGCTTCCGCCGCGACAAAATCACAAAGCCGATCTTCTCCTGGGCGCGCGGCGTGCTGCCGTCGATGTCCGGCACCGAGCGCGAGGCGCTGGAAGCCGGCGACGTCTGGTGGGATGCCGACCTCTTCACCGGTCATCCGGACTGGTCGAAACTGCTGAACATCCCCGTGGCCAAGCTGACGCAGGAGGAGCAGGCGTTCCTGGACGGCCCCGTGGACGAGCTCTGCGCCATGCTCGACGAGTGGAAGATCTTCTGGGAATGGCGCGATCTGCCGCCCGACGTCTGGCACTTCGTCAAGCGCGAGAAGTTCTTCGGCATGATCATCCCGAAGGAGTTCGGCGGGCTCGGCTTCTCGCCCTATGCGCATTCGGAAGTGGTGCGCAAGATATCGACCCGCTCGATCGCCGCCGCCGTCACCGTGATGGTGCCGAACTCGCTCGGGCCCGGCGAGCTCCTGATGCGGTTTGGCACGAAGGAGCAGCAGCAGCGCTGGCTGCCGCGCCTCGCCGACGGCCGCGACATTCCCTGCTTCGGCCTCACCAGCCCCGAGGCCGGCTCCGACGCCGCCTCGATGGTCGACACGGGCATCATCTGCAAGGGCGATTTCGAGGGCCGCGAGGTGGTCGGACTCAGGCTCAATTGGCACAAGCGCTACATCACGCTCGGCCCGGTCGCGACGCTGCTCGGTCTCGCTTTCAAGGCCTATGATCCCGATCATCTCGTCGGCGATCAGGACGAACTCGGCATCACCGTGGCGCTGATTCCGACCAATCTGCCCGGCGTCGAGATCGGCCGGCGCCACCTGCCGTCGATGCAGGTGTTTCAGAACGGCCCGAATTGGGGCCGCGACGTGTTCATTCCGCTCGACTATGTCATCGGCGGCAAGGAGCGCCTCGGGCAGGGCTGGAAGATGCTGATGACCGCGCTCGCCGCCGGCCGCGGCATCTCGCTGCCGTCGCTCTCGGCCGCGGGCGCCGCCTACGCGGCGCGCACCACCGGCGCTTATGCCCGCATCCGCGAGCAGTTCGGCATCTCGATCTCCAAGTTCGAGGGCGTCGAGGAGCCGCTCGCGCGCATCGTCGCCACCGCCTATCAGCTCGATGCGGCGCGGCGGCTGACCTGTGCGGCGCTCAATGCCGGTATTCATCCCGCTGTCATCTCCGGCATCATGAAGCTGCACGCGACCGAGCGGATGCGCACTGCGGTCGACGACGCCATGGACATCCATGGCGGTAAGGCCGTCATCGACGGTCCGCAAAACTATCTCGGCAATTTGCACCGCGCCGTGCCGGTCGGAATCACGGTGGAAGGCGCCAACATCCTGACGCGCAACCTCATCGTGTTCGGGCAGGGCGCGATCCGTGCCCATCCTTTTCTGCTCGACGAAATGAACGCGCTGGCGGACAGCGACCGCGAGCGCGGGCTCACCGCGTTCGACCGGACGTTCTGGAAGCATGTCGGCCACAGCGTCCGGACGCTGTTCCGCGCCTTCGGCCACAGCTGGACCTTTGGCGCCTTCGCGCCGGCGCCCGATGCGGGCGATGCGACCCCGTTCTACCGCCAGCTCTCGCGCTACTCCGCGGCCTTCGCGCTCTGTGCCGACATGGCGTTGCTCACGCTCGGCGGCGCGCTCAAGCGCAAGGAAATGCTGTCGGCCCGCTTCGGCGATATCCTGTCCGAACTGTATCTGCTCTCGGCCGCGCTGAAGCGCTGGCAGGACGAGGGCCGGCAGAAGGAGGATTTTGCCGCGCTGGAATGGTGCATGGCGAGCGGCTTCAAGACCATCGAGAACCGGTTCGCCGAAATTCTCGCAAATCTGCCGAACCGCTTCGTCGCAATTGTCCTCAAGCTCGTGGTCCAGCCGTTCGGCGCCCGCGTGCTCGGCCCGTCCGACCGCGTCGTGCATCAATGCGCCGGCATCGTGCTGGAGCCCTCGGCGGCCCGCGATCGCCTGACCCCTGATCTGGCCCATGTCGATGACGACGGCGGCTTTGCCCGGCTGGAGCGTGCGTTCAGGCTAGCCGCTGCCACAGACGCCATCGCCAAGCGCCTGCGTGCCGCGCACATCCGCGACTGGAAGGAGGCGGTCGCCAAGGGGGTGATCTCGCAAGCCGAGGGCGAGCAACTCGCCGCGGCCCGCGAAGCCGTCACCGCAGTGATCGAGGTCGACGATTTTGCGCCGGAGGCGCTGTCGCCGATTTACAAGAAAGCCGGCGATGTGCATCAGTTCTTCCAGGAACTCGGTGAACAGAGGGCGGCGAGCTGATGGCACGACCGGTTTTCATCGTCGACGGCAGCAGGACGCCGTTCCTGAAGGCACGCTCGGGACCGGGGCCGTTCACGCCGGTCGATCTCGCCGTGCAATGCGGCCGGCCGCTGCTGGCGCGCCAGCCGTTTTCGCCCGACAGTTTCGACCAGGTCATCCTCGGCTGCGTCAACGTGATCGCGGACGAGATGAATCCGGCCCGGGTCGCCGCGCTCCGGCTCGGCATGGGCGAGGACATGGTCGCCTTCACGGTGCAGATCAATTGCGGCTCCGGCATGCAGTCGATCGACACCGCCTACCGCTACATCCGCGAGGGCCACGCGGACCTGATCCTCGCCGGCGGCACCGAGGCCTTGAGCCACGCGCCGCTGGTCTGGCCGAATTCAGGCGTGCGCTGGTTCGCCGGCCTTGCCACCGCCAAGAGCGTCGCCGCCAGGCTCGCGGC
>JAEYTQ010000003.1 GCA_023433965.1 Pseudomonadota bacterium
CGCAGCACGTTCCAGAGCTGCGGCAGCTCGTCAATGCTGGTCATGCGCAGGAAACGGCCGATTTTCGTGACACGGGCATCGGTCTTGGTCGCCTGCGTCACCGTCTCGCCGTTCTCGCAGACGGTCATCGTGCGAAATTTCCAGATCTCGAACGGCTTGCCGTTGAAGCCTCGGCGTGATTGCCGGAAGATCACGGTTCCCGGCGAATCCAGCTTGATCAGCACGGCGACGGTCAGCAACAGCGGCGTCAGCAGCACGAGCGCGAACAGCGCGACGCCGACGTCGAGGCAGCGCTTTTGCAGCCGCTCGAGAATGGTGAGCGGCGGCCGCTGGATCTCGACTGCCACGGTTCCGCTGACCGGCAGAAAGGGACGGGTCACGAGATCTGCGACAGGGTCGTCCGGCAGCAGACGAATAGGCTGCGGGACGGCGCGCAGATACGGCCCCAGCTTGCGCAGCATCGGCAATTCGTTCCAGTCGATCGCGAGCAGATACTCGTCGACGTCGGCCGAGCGCGACTGACGGATGACGTCGCGGATCTGCCGCTCCCACTGGCCATCATCCCGGTCGTCTCCGAGCACGAAATGGCGCATGACGTCGAAGCCGTTCCTGCGCAGATCCTTGAAGCGGCTCGAGGTGAAGTCGAGCGGCTTCAGGCTGAGCAGGACCACCTTGCGATCGACCAAACGGCTTCTCGCAAAGCTCGTGCCGAACACCGCCTGCCAGGCAAAGCGAAGGCTGATCAAGCCGAGCCCGCCGATCACGGCGAAGATGATGACCGTGCCGCGCGAAAGATTGTCGGTCGATTTCAGCAGGAACGCCGCAACGGCGAGGATCGTGAGCGACGTCAGCCAAATGAAGGCAGCCATTCGAAGCTGCCACACCAGATTGAGCAGCCGATGCGTGGAATAGACGTCGCGGAAATAGGCGATCCCGACGAACACCCCGCCGACGAACAGCCCGGCTCCCACCGATACACCGTCCGGAGGCGAGGCGACGGCCAGCCCATACAGCGACGCCCCCGCCGCGTAGCTCAGCAGGATCAACAGAAAGTCGGCGGCGATGACAACGATCTGAAACGGCCTCTGAAGAGCGCCGCCGCGCGCTGATGACAGCGCATGAGCGCTTTCAGTACCGTAAGTTGCAACAGCCATTCGAACCTCTACTTATCGAGAGAGTGCCTGACGCTCATCGTGATGCTGAAGACTCGTCAAATCCCTGCACGGAAAGTGTTGATTGATCGCAGCGACATTGTGGCGCCGCACGCGAAACTTTTGCGGCGCACGGACGATGCGTTCGTGTTGAAAGGCGAAGTGAAAATTCGAGGGTTGAAAATGTCGTCACAGTGCTGACATACGAGCGCGCGGGCTGCCCTATTTTGAATCAAGTTCCGCGTCGAGGCGGCGCCGAAGCGTTGCGCGAGCCTCTGTTGGCTCAACTTCGAGGCGCTGCGTTGCTGCTTCCGAACGCAGGTCGAGGCTTCGCGAGAACCTCTTCGGATTTCTACCTCCAGGTGTATGCGAGAATTCACGGGAGTCATGCAGACTTGCCGACGCTTCGAGGCAGCGATGCAATTCGCACCGAGCGATCTCGTTTCCGCGACCCGCCAAAACAATGTACGCAAGAAATGCCGCCCTTCTTTTGGCACGATCGGATCGGAGAACAGGTCGCTTCCCCGCCGAACTCAATGGTTCGTGCTGGATGGAGGCTCTCCGGTGCCGGCGACTTGGGGACATTTCTTCGACCACCCGATCGATGAGCACCATGAAATCTCTCGTGCGACGCCAGCCGTCCCGTCCCAAACCGCAATTGCCGGAGGGAGTCCGCATCTATGCGATCTCGGACATCCACGGCTGCGCGCATCTGCTCGAGCCCATGCTGAGGGTGATCGATGCCGACGTTGCCCGCAGCCGGCCGCGCCATGCCGTCGAGGTCTTCATGGGCGATTACATCGATCGCGGTCCGGACACACGCTCCACCCTCGACATGCTGGTCGAGCGGAGCCGCCGGGGAAATGCGGTCTTTCTCAAAGGCAACCACGAGGCCTTTCTGGTGAGGGTGTTCGAAGACCCTTCACTGTTTGAAGACTGGATCGCATTCGGCGGGACCCAGACATTGATGTCCTACGGGCTTGCCCCGCCGGATCTCAAGCGCAACGAGCCGGCATCGATCATGCGCGATTTGATTCGCGCGATGCCGACCGAGCATCTCGAATTCCTGGACAATCTGCGGCTGAGCTTCAGTTGCGGAGACTTCTTTTTCGTGCATGCCGGCGTTCGCCCGGGCGTTCCCCTGGCCGAGCAGAGCGAGCGCGATCTGCTCTGGATCCGAGAGGAATTCCTGCGGAGCGAAGAGCAGTTCGGCAAGTACATCGTCCACGGTCACACGCCGGTCCGCAACGCGGAATTCCTGGCCAACCGCGTCAACATCGACACCGGCGCCTATGCGACCGGCAACCTCACCCTGATGAGCATCCAGGGAAGCCGCATGCTGGCGGTGTGAGACGCATGGTAACCGTGACCGATTTTACGACAGCGCCGCGACTAGTTGACCAAGAAGGACTTGTCCGGCCGAGCGCGCGTTTCACCATTCAATCGCTCCAGGCC
>JAEYTQ010000179.1 GCA_023433965.1 Pseudomonadota bacterium
GAACTCTATAATCATTGCTTACTGATATCAAGCCCCTATCAAATGCGCGATGTAAATTCGGGCATAGACTGATGCCATTGGTGATTGTATCATCATAAGAATCAGAAAATGGAACGATGTGACAAGCATCAATCATTTGAATTGCGGTATCAGTTATAATTCTCATTCCTGAAATAGCACATGTGTAGTTATATAACTTAGGGATTTCTTTTTTAAACAGCCCTCCTCTTACAAATAACTCTTCTTCATCACTATTTTTTGCTTTCATCTGATAAATTCCTGGAGGATCATTTAGAATTTGAGATATAATGTTGGTCAAAAATTTATTAGAGTCTTTTAATTCTAAATTGGGAAAATATTCCGCTAACAGAATATTTTTCAATACTTCACTGGCTTCTCTAGATCTTAGTAGATCATATAAATCCTGATCCAGATATACATATTCAATTACCTGCCTCAAATAAGACAAGCTCTTGATTGAATTGGAACTTGTTAAAGCCTTACTTATATCATCTTTTAATTTGAAATGCCAAAACCCTTCTGACTTTAGATGGTAATAAGGAAGTGAAAAATTAGCTAGAAACCCTGGAAACGGTCCCAATTCACTAAAATAATCTTTGAATCTAGCAACCAATTCCGGAGTAATACAAACCTTATTCTCTAATATTTCATTTTCTTGAAAGGCTTTGATTATTGACAATAATAATATTGGCTTATGTGGAGCTGGGCTACCCTTTGACCTATCAACACGTAGGCGTCTAAACTTATAAATGTATTTGTTTAAATCTTCCATATGGTGCTGCCTTGTCCTAAATTATTCAGCTTTAATTTACAATTCCGAGAATATGCGTAAACTATTTCAAACAAGGAAATCCAATTTTGCTTAAATAATCAAAAGTGTCATCATAATAAATAGGATTTCGAGTAGGATCATTCTCATCACCCTCAGGTACAACAATCACCATTCCTTGTCTAGCTCTTGTTAACAAGACTCTGTACGCATTTTTTAAATATAACTTTCGCTCAGATTTATTGATATTTTGCCATTTGCTTCCTATAAAATAAAAACACCTCCAGCCTTCTTCTGAATATCTAAAATCCCCATCCCAAGTCATGCAAACCCAATCAAGTTCTAATCCCTGAACTTGAAATTCTGTAGCTACATCTTCTAAATAATATGAGGATCTTATATCTTCTTTCCCATCCAAAAACCAATGTATGGGGTCCATAGGAGATTTGACATCAATGGCATAAGGTTTAAGTCTAGTGGCTTGACTCGATACAACCATACCATATCTTTCTGTGCCTCTAGCCATTTCTTTGAGCCATTCTTTAGCCTTTTGAACACTCCTAGTAAGAACAATTGGATATCGTTCCTGAATTGATCTGTAATTTTTTTGGGCCTCTTCTAAATTGAGGTCTAAAAGATTTTTCACTAATAAAGAAAGGTGTTCGGCTCTAAATGATCTCAAAGAAACCGAAAGATGCAGAGCAGGATCATAAAATACATGCTTATGCTGTTTCAATAATTCCATTGCATGTCCAGCAGCATATTCACTATCTGTCAATTTATCAGATACAAATACTTGCCATTCAGGGAAGGACCTGTTTAGGGATTGAATCCATTCACTTATGCCTGCTTCTCCGGTATTAATTTCTTGACCTCCACCTACTAGGCATATTATTACTCCCCAATCCTGATGTCGATTCAAAACAGAAATCAAAAATTCAGGTTCTGAAACCTTGAAACCTGGTCGGTTTTTCTTTCGTAACATAAAATTCTCGGTCTGTTCAAGATTCCATGCTCGTTGAGCTTCATCAAAAATCGCAACATGTTCGATTGGTGGCCTTTCGTCTTGTAATACGTCATCTCGAAAATGATGAACGTTTTGAATGAAAAGTTTTACCTCACTCATTATTTCTCCTTTTCGAACCTTCTTATCTCTTTCCTTTTCTCGCTTATATTTATCTCTGGTTAATGCCTCACGCAATATTGCTACTAGCGGGCCATTACCGGAAAGAAAAACACTGTACAATTCATTGTCTTTATCCAAATGTTTGGTTGCTATATCAAGACCAACCAATGTTTTACCTGCACCTGGCACGCCTGTAACAAAGCAGATAGCTTTTTTATTTTCCTTCTTACATGATTTTATAATTTTTTCAAGAGCATTGCTGGTTTCAGACAGATTTTTTGCTTCCGCACTACTTTTAGTTATTTCAGCCACATTGTGACCGTTATACAAGGCCATCGCAGCTTCAATAATAGTAGGAGTAGGCGAATATCTACCATGTTCCCATTGTTCAATATTAATATTCTCGCCTTCTGCGAAGTATAGAACATTTTTTAATACTTGACTAAAGGTTTCTGCGTTTGATTTTATTGTGTATAATACATTATCGTTATGCGGAGTAAGTACTATTAGTGGATTACTACTTTTAGCTCCTGTAGCAATTAAAACTGGAGCAATTAGGTGTATATGGCTTGTTTCGTGAAAATTTTTTAGATCAAGTGCATAATCTAATACTTGATCAATCGAACTTTGTAGAAACTCTTTTTCGCCAACTTTAAATTCTAAGATAAAAATTACATTGCGCACAATTAAGACAACATCAATTCTTTTGCCCATTCTAGGAATTGCATACTCAAAAAATATTCTTCCTTCAAAGCCTTCTAATGATTCTTTCAAAAGTTTGATTTGCTCGATCCATGCTAGCTTTTGAGTGTGCTCAAGTACAAATTCATTGCTTTGTGTTAATTTACCTAAAATGGTATCAACCGAATTATTTATAAAAGAAAATATCGAGTCCGAGTAGTAACTACGCTTCATACAATTTGAAAATCGTCAATTTAAATTATATACGATAATCTATTTGTGCAATAGAAATTTGACACCAATTCATAAATAGAACATCGAAGCTTTAGATGCTCCTTACACTAGTCTGTTATTCTATAAACCCCTTCCCCCCACAAAATCCTGTTGTTTTCCCAAGGCCCCGCTTCGCTAGCCCTTTAGCTTTACTCCATGCTTAATCTCAATCTGAAACAACTGCCCGAGTGGAAGGCCTATAGCTTCCTGGTGCCGGAGGAGGGGGAAGATTATAGAGTTACAGAATTAATGCCTTGATTATTTACAGGTTTTTTTTGGAGCAGGTAGTCTCATTTGCTGACAAATACTGTTAACTCCCCAATAATCATTCGTAACCTTCTTTGTTCATTCTGTTCAAGATGCATAGAGACCCATTCGCCGAAATATTCATTTTCCAGTTGTAAGCGAAATTGTTCCTTCAAATAAGCTTTGACTGCTGCGTCGGTCGCCTGCAGCTCTTCCCAAATGGAGTTTCGGTTATTTAGAACATAAACAATATCTTCAAAGTCTGAACTCCACCTGCCATCGCCACCTCCACGATTGTTGAATGCTTCCATCTTGGTAGCCAGAAAATAAACAGGGTGAAAGATCTTAATGCTACAATGTTCATCCAGAGCATGTGGCACCGCTGTAGCATAGCCCTGTTCATACCATGAATTTGTAAACCCCAGGGTATTCTCCCCTGTTGGCATAACATCTACAATGATACCCTGTACGCGATACCGGCAAATAACTCCGGATTCAGTATCATTAGTAAACCCTTTTGATCGAAGGCGTTCCTCAATGGCTGCATAATCCCGGTAATGCATGAGTTCAACCAGTATATCCACATCATCTGTCGGCCTGGCTTCGCCTGAAGGCCGGTCCGCATATAAAGCAACTGTTGCTCCTCCCACAAATACAACTTCATTTGCCAATTCTTCCAGCGCATCGTATACAATTTTTATCCTGGTAATGCTTTCCCTGCTCATAGAATCGCTTTTTTCAGTTCCTCCATAGCCATTTTTAGTTCTCTCACTTTGCCAACGCGCAAGATATCAATGCTGGCAAGTAACTTATAGAGCAGTTCGTCCTTTCTGGCCGCCTTCGGTACATTAGGATGTAAAGGATCAATCATTAACCCTCTAATGTCGCCTGCCTCATCAGGCCAGACATATTGCATTTCGGCCTGAAAATATTTCTTGTAATAGGGGTGAGAATGAGCAGTTCCTAAACCAGTTACCATGGCACCCGGACTGGTTGGAAACACATACTTTAGGCCATATTGAATGAACTCCATAAGGGCTAAACGATGAACATTACGAGATTCTGCATGATACAACCCTGCTTTTTCACTTCGTTTCAGAGAGGCTGAGATCTCTGAAAGCGGGATAAACAGATCGGCTGATAAATCCCTGTATTGCCATGGTTTGTCTTTGAGAGTTACGAGCTTCAATAAAATAATAATGTCCTG
>JAEYTQ010000317.1 GCA_023433965.1 Pseudomonadota bacterium
AACTACTTCGAAAATGCCGGATACGCTTCCGTCAAAATGTGAAACGCTCTAGCTCAACTGCCGTTGTCTCGCAGCCCGCATGAGCGCAGCGACATGCGGGATGTCGCGAAGCAGGTATCCCCGGATATCGCTTCACTCATCCAGGCTACGCAGCGCCGCGGGGGAAATGGCTAGCTCAACGTCCCCGCATGCACCCACCAGCCGGGGTGATCGCGGCGGATCCTTTCGGCGGCGGCATGTGCCTCCGCCGGTGCGCCGTAGATCGCAAAGCACGTGGCACCGGAGCCGGACATGCGGGCGAGCTTGACGCCCGCTGAACCGCGCAGTGCTTCCAGGACCTCGCCGATCACCGGCTCGATGCGCATCGCGGGCGCTTCGAGATCATTGGCGACGTTTTCGAGCACCTCGACCCAATCGGCGATCGAGGCCCCCTCTTCCGGCCAGGCCGGAGCGCGGAGCACGTCGGTGACGCCGACCAGAAGCTCGCCGTTGCGCAAGCCCAGCGCCTGGAACACATCCTTGGTGGCGACAGGCACGCGCGGATTGACCATGACGCAGGGCATGCTCGGCAGCGCAAGCGGCAACAGCTGCTCGCCGACGCCGGTCATGTCGCAGGCACGCGAGAAGAGACAAACAGGCACGTCGGCGCCGGTGGCGAGCGCGACCTTCTGGAGACGGGGATCATCGAGCGACAAATCGTTGAGACGTGCCAACAGCCGCAACGCCGCGGCGGCATCGGCCGAACCGCCACCGATGCCAGCAGCAACCGGAAGCACCTTGTCGAGCGCGAAGGCGCCGAGCTTCAGGTTCGGTACCGCCTCGGCCAGGAGCGCGGCGGCCTTGAGCACGAGATTGTCGGCGGTATCGCCGCAAGCGGCGGCCAGCGGCCCGGTGGTGGTGAGCTTCAGTTCCCCGCCCGGCTCCAGCGTGAGCCGGTCGGCACAATCGGCGAACGCAACCACGCTTTCGAGATCATGGTAGCCGTCGGCGCGACGGCCCACCACGCGAAGGCTGAGATTGACCTTCGCGCGCCCTTCTTCAATCAACGCCGGCATCGGCGACAGCCCCCACTCTTGCTCAGCTCAACCGCCCCTGCCGTCGTCCTTCTTCTTCTCCGCCTGCGCGGCCGAAGAGTTCGAGTTGTCGTCGGGAAGACCGTTGGCGATCTTGGCCTCGATCTTCGGCAGCTCTTCCGGCTCGGGCTTGAGATCGCGGGCATGCGACCACTGGAATTTTGCCTCCAGGGTGCGGCCGACACGCCAATAGGCGTCGCCGAGGTGGTCGTTGATGGTGGGGTCCTCGGGCTTGAGATCGATCGCGCGCTCGAGGTTCTTCACCGCCTCTTCGTAATTGCCGATGCGGTAATAGGCCCAGCCGAGGGAATCGACGATGTAGCCGTCGTCGGGACGCTGCTCGACGGCTCGCTTGATCATCTTCATGCCCTCGTCGAGGTTGATGCCCTGGTCGATCCAGGAATAACCGAGATAGTTGAGGACGTGGGGCTGGTCGGGCTGCAGCTCGAGCGCCTTCTTCATGTCGGCCTCGGCCTTAGCCCACTGCTTGGAGCGCTCCGCGCAGATGCCGCGATAGTAGTACCAGACGCTGTTGGCCTTGTCGTTGCCCGCCGGCAGCACGTCGATGCCTTGCGAATAGGTCGCGCCGCAGTCGCCGAACCGCTTGCGTCCGCGCTCGATGTTGCCTAGCGCCATGATTGCTTCGAGGTCCTTGGGATCCTCGGCGGTGACGCCCTTGAGGATCTTGATCGCCTCGTCGGTGCGGTCGGCGGAGTCGAGGTTGATGGCGAGCTGGATCTGCGCATTGCGCTTCAGCGGCGAGTTCGCCGGCACGCGCTCATAGACCTTGATCGCCATCTTCGGCCGCTTCACCGATTCATAGAGATCGGCGAGCGAAAGCAGCGCCAGCGGGTGCGTCGGCGGGAGGTAGAGCGAAAGCTGGAGATAGCCCAGCGCCAGATCCTCGCCGCCGCGGCGGGTCAGCGTGGCGCCGATGCCGTAGAGCGCTTCGGCCGCGCCGGCCTGCGCGGAATCGACCAGCGGCGGCATCTTCTTGCCAGCCTTGGTCTCGCGCAGGCCTTCCTGGATCAGCGGATGGCGCGCGAGCTTCTTGTCGAAGGCCTGATACACGGTGGTCGCGGCGGCGGAATCCTTGTTGCGCGACAGCCAACGCGCATAGGCCTCGGTCACACGCAGCATGGAATCGTCGAGCTTGTAGGCCCGCTCGAAACGGGTGCCGGCGTCCTTCTCCTTGCCGGAGAGTTCGAGGATCATGCCGGTATGGAGGTCCTTGAACAGCGGATACCATTCCGGACCTGCCAGCTTGTCGATGGTGGCGACACCGCCCCTGGCGTCGCCGGCACCGTAGGCGGCCCAACCCGACAGCAGCGTCGCGACGAGATCGGTGATGGGACCGCGGATCGACTGGTTGATGTTGGTCTGCGCGGCCGCGTACTTCTTCAGCTTGAGATCGTGCACGCCGACGACGAGGCGGGCAACGCGGTTGGTCTTGTCGATGGTGAGGATGCGCTCGGCGAGCTTGACCGCTTCCTCGATGTCGCCGTCGGCGACCGACGAGATGAAGGCACGGTCGAGCAGCTCGTTGTTCTTTGGGTCGGTGCGCAGGGCCGAACGGTAGAATGCGGCGGCCGAGGCCGCATCGCGCTCGACACTGGCGTGACGGGCGGCGAGATAGCTGCCGGCGCCGGTGAGCGACTTCAGATCGTTTCGGGTCGGAAACGGCGCCGCCGTGTTCTCCGGGTGATCCGGCGTCTGCGCCAGGACCGCGCCGGGGATCGCCACGAGCGCGGTGCCCATGAGGGCGATGGCGGCAGCGGCAGTCCAGCGGTTGAAACGATTTGAAAACATCAGGGCTCGCCTTGAGTTGGTAGTGCCTGGGTTGGCAGCAAAGGGCCGTATCGCATGCGAACGCAGCCGGTGGCATCGGGACCCGGAACCGTCAGGCCGACAATGCCGCTTTTGGCGCTTCGCCGCAAGGATTCGGACCCGGCGGTCCCCGCCGCGCGGGCCAAATCGGCAAGTGAATCCGCCAA
>JAEYTQ010000320.1 GCA_023433965.1 Pseudomonadota bacterium
ATCGTCGCCGCCGTTGCAGACGCCGCCAAGAGGGTTTGACCATGCTCCCGTTCACGATCGAGAAGGTGACCTCCGTCGAGGCCGCCATCGCCGCCGCATCCTCCGGCCGCCGTCTTATCGCCGGAGGAACGACTTTGATCGATCTGATGCGCGACGAGGTGGAGCAGCCGCAGCACCTCGTCGACATCAATGCGCTTCCGCTTTCCGAGATCCGCGTCGACCGCTCCGACCTCGTCATCGGCGCGCTGGCACGGATGGCCGACGTGGCCGCCCATCCCGATGTCCAGCGCCTCCAGCCCCTGATCGCCGAAAGCTTGATCGAGGGCGCCTCGCCGCAATTGCGCAACATGGCCTCGATCGGCGGCAACCTGCTCCAGCGTGTCCGCTGCCCGTATTTCCGGATGCTCGACGCAGCCTGCAACAAACGTAACCCCGGCTCCGGTTGTGCCGCGCGCGACGGCCTCAATGCCGGCCACGCCATTCTCGGCACCAGCGAGCATTGCGTGGCGACACACCCCTCGGACGTCGCTGTTGCGCTGGTCGCGCTCGACGCCACGATGCAGGTCAAGGGCCCGAAGGGCGAGCGCACTTTCTTGGTCGAGGAGCTGTTTCGTTTGCCGGGCGATACACCCCATCTCGAACACACGCTGCTGCCGGGCGAGCTCATCGTCGAAGTGCGGGTCCCCGGCCGTCCGGATAGCCGCCGGGCCCGGTATCTCAAGGTGCGCGACCGTGCATCTTACGAATTTGCGCTGGTGTCCGCAGCCGCGGCGCTCGACGTTGCGGACGGCGTGATCCGCAGCGCGCGGCTCGCGGTTGGCGGGGTCGGCACCCGACCGTGGCGCATGCGCGCGGTGGAAGCGGCTCTGATCGGCAAGGCGCCGGATCGGCAGGCGTTTCAGGCAGCCTCCCGGTTGGCCTTGGAAGGGGCCCGTCCGCTCTCCGACAATCACTACAACCTCGAACTCCTGCCGCGGACCATCGTCCGCGCTCTCGAAATGACAGGAAGAATTGCATGACCACGGGCATCATCGGACAGCCGCTGGCCCGCGTGGATGGCCGTGCCAAGGTCACGGGCGCCGCACGGTATGCGGCCGATTTCAATCAGCCGGGTCAGGTCTACGCTGTGATCGTTAGCGCCACGGTGGGACTCGGCCGCGTGACCGGCGTAGACAGCGTGGCGGTCGAGAAGATGCCGGGCGTTCTGGCCGTCCTCTCGCACCTCAACGCACCGCGCCTGGCGTACGGCCCGCACAAGAGCTACATCGATCCAGCGACGGGTGAGCGACTGCACGTGCTGCAGGACGAGCGCGTGCGCTTCCACGGCCAGCCGGTGGCGGTCGTCGTTGCCGCAACCATCGCGCAGGCCGAGCGCGCCGCCGCGGCGCTGCGCATCACCTACAAGGCCGAGCGGCCAACAATCGATTCCGCAGGTCCCGAAGCCCGCCCTATTGTGCCCGAGGCCGGCAAAGAGCCGGACGCCCGGCTGCCGGCCGACAAGGCGCGCGGAAGCGCCGATAAGGCTCTGGCCGACGCACCGGTGAAAGTCGATGAGACCTATGACATCGCGCGCGAGAACCACAACCCAATGGAGCCGCATGCGACCATCGCCAACTGGAACGGCGACCGCCTGACGCTTTGGAGCAAGAGTCAGTTCGTCGTCAACGAGCAGGCCGAGATCGCGGCGATCTTCGGTTTGTCGCCCGACAAAGTGATGGTGATCTGCCCGTTTATCGGCGGGGCCTTCGGGACGTCGCTCAGAACTTGGCCTCATGTGACGCTCGCGGCCATGGCCGCCCGCCACGTGGGGCGCCCGATGAAGCTCGCGCTGACGCGCAAGCAGATGTTCTTCACGACCGGGCATCGGCCGCGCACGGTGCAGAGGATTGCTTTGGGCGCTACGGCAGACGGCAAGCTCACCAGCGTGGTTCACGAAGGCACGGGCGAGACGAGCCGCTACGAGGAGTTCATGGAAGCCCTGACCTCGGTCACGACCTTCCTCTACTCCTGCCCCAATGTGCGAACGCGCTACCGCCTGGTGCCGCTCGACACCGGGACGCCAAACCACATGCGTGGTCCTGGCGAGGCCAGCGGCGTTTTCGCCCTTGAATGCGGCATTGACGAGTTGGCTTACAAACTCCGCCTCGATCCCATCGATCTGCGGCGCCGCAACGAGCCGGAGATCGACGAGGGAGAAAACAAGCCCTTCTCCAGCCGATCTCTGATGAAATGCTACGATCTCGGCGCCGAACGCTTCGGCTGGTCGCGGCGTACGCCCGAACCGCGCTCCATGCGCGACGGCCGGCTGCTGATCGGAATGGGCGTTGCTTCCGCAAGCTACCCGGCCTTTCACGCGCCGGCCACCGCGCGGGCGCGGCTGCTGCCGGACGGGACAGCCGAGGTCGAGATCGCAGCCAGTGACATGGGCCCGGGCACCTATACGTCGATGACGCAGGTGGCCGCCGAGAGCCTGGAACTCCCCGTCGAGCGGGTTCGCTTCAGCCTTGGGCGCTCCGACTATCCGCCTGCACCATCTCATGGCGGCTCATGGACCATGGCCTCGGTCGGCTCCGCGATCCGCGCCGCCTGCATCGCCGTGCGAAAGCAGGCCGCAAAAGAGCGCAACGATCGACCGATCGAGGCGACAGCTTCGTCCCAGCGTGATCCGGAAGCCGCCGCCAGGTTCTCGATGCACTCCTTCGGCGCGGTGTTTGTCGAGATCGCCGTCGATCCCGACCTCGGCACCATCCGCGTACGCCGCGCGGCGGGTGCCTATGGCATCGGTCGCGTCGTCAACCCGCGCCTTGCCCGGAGCCAATGCACCGGCGGCATGGTCGGCGGCATCGGCATGGCGCTTATGGAGCGCACCGCCCTCGATGCCCGCGACGGCCGTCCGGTCAATGCCCACATGGCCGACTACCTGATGCCCGTCAATCTCGACATTCCCCAACTCGAGGCTCACTTCGTCGACGAAACGGATCCGCACGTCAATGCCCTTGGGGTCAAAGGTCTGGGCGAGATCGCCCTGGTGGGTATCGCCCCCGCGATCGCGAACGCGGT
>JAEYTQ010000387.1 GCA_023433965.1 Pseudomonadota bacterium
GCATCTTGCTCACGACCATGCGGTTGACGGCATCGTCCTCCGCGACCAGCACCTTCAGCGGCCGATCGAGGCCGGCAATCCGGGCCTTGAGCTCGTCGGCCTCCTCAGTACCGCCCGCCTGATCGGACGGCTGCGCCTGGCTCCAGGGCAGCACCAGCGTGAAGCGGAAGGTCGAGCCTTCGCCCGGCGTCGAGGTGACGCCGATGGTGCCGCCCATCTGCTCGATGATGCGCCTTGAGATCGCAAGGCCGAGACCGGTCCCCCCGAAGCGACGGCTGATCGAGGCATCGGCCTGCGCGAAGTCGCTGAACAGCTGGCCGAGTTTTTCCGGGGCGATGCCGATGCCGCTGTCGGTCACCGTCCATTCGACCGTCGCCAGCAGGTCGCGGCGTGCCTGGCAGGTTGCAGCGATCGTCACTTCGCCCTCGTCGGTGAACTTCACCGCGTTGGAGGCGAGATTGAGCAGCACCTGGCGGATGCGTGCGACGTCGCCGCGCAGCGTCGGCGGCAGATTCGGATCGAGCTCGACCTTGATGGTGAGCCCCCTGCTCCTGGCGCCCGCGCGCACCACGGTCGCAACCGTCTCGACCAGCGCCTGCGGTGCGAAGTCGATCGCCTCGAACTGGAAGCGGCCGGCTTCCAGCTTGGAGAGGTCGAGAATGTCGTTGAGAATGCGCTGGAGATTATCGCCGGACTCGCGGATCGTGGTGACGGCCTCGCGCTGCTCCGGATCGAGCTTGGTCTCCAGCAGCATGCTGGCGAGCCCGAGCACACCGATCATGGGCGTGCGGATCTCGTGACTCATCACCGCTAGGAAGTCGGACTTGGCGCGGCTCTCGGCCTCGGCCTTTTCCGCGCGCCAGCGCTCGGTGACGTCGCGGCCGAAGCCGCGATAGCCGAGGAACTGGCCGTCGCGGTCATAGGCCGGCTTCGCCGTGAGCGACCACAGCCTCGCCTCGCCGCCGGCGACGACCTTGAGATTCATCTCGTGCAGCGGCTCGTTCTGCTCCATCAGGCCGACGACGTTGTAGGCTGCGCTCTTGTCCTCGGGGCAGAGCATGTCGAGAACGTCGGCGATATGCGAGCCCTTCAACAGCGCCAGCGGCAACTGCGCGACGTCCGCGAAGCGCTGGGGGACGTCGACCAGATGTCCTTCGGCGTTGGTCTGCCACAGCCAATCGCTGGCGTTCTCCTGGAAGTCCTTCAAGAGCAGCGAGATGATCTCGGTCTGGCGCTCGAGCTCGAGCTGGGCCTTGAGATTGCCGAGGAACAAATTGCCCTGCGAGACGATGTTGCGCGCCATGAAGAACGCGAACAACAGCAGGAAGACCGCCGTCACCAGATAGGGATCGGCGCCGCACAGCAGCAGCGCGCCGGCGCAGGCGATCGTCATGGTGGCGAGATAGACGAGGCCGGCGCGCGGGAAGGTCGACAGCGTGAAGGCGCCGCCCGACATCATGCCGACCATCAGGCAGGCCAGGATCAGCTGGCCGGTCGGCTCGATGCGGCTGAACATCGCGAGCGGCAGCGCGCCCCAGATCGCGGCGAGGAAAAACGCCTGCCGCAACATCTGCCGCGCGGCACGCGGCGAAGCCTCTTGCGGCGGGCTCTGATGCGACTTGTGCCACGAGCGCACCGCGAGCAAGGCGGCGGCGGCGAGTGTCAGGCCCCAGATCGCCAGGAAATCGTTCCAGCCCCTGCCCCAGAACAGGATGAGCACGATGGCGACGTTCAGCATCGTCACGGCCATCGTCACTGGGATCAGCCGGGTCACGGCGCCGATCTGCTTGGCGCGGATGCGGCCGATCTCCCTCTCGCTGAGGCCGGCGGTCAGGCCGTCCTCGATCTCGAAGCCGCCGAGCCAATACAGAAACGCGCCGATCACCCCGTCACGCGGCTCCGTTCGCTTCATCGATTTGTCCGGCCATCCCATCTACGAAACCTTCTGGTGATCAATGGCCTGTGGCCTGCTTAAGCCCGGTTAATTTTGTGGGAGATTTTGCCGCCGCCTTGACGGGCGCGTTTGCATTTTGTTCTAACCAAGGCCCCCTGCCAGGAGCCCTTCCAATGCCCATCAGAGTAGCCACCTGGAACGTGAACTCGGTCCGGCAGCGGATCGATCTGCTCCTGACTTGGCTGAAGGAGTGCCAGCCCGACATCGTCTGCCTGCAGGAGATCAAATGCGTCGACGACGCCTTTCCGCGGCTGGAAATCGAGGCGCTGGGCTACAACGTGGTCACCCACGGGCAGAAGACGTTCAACGGCGTCGCCCTACTCTCCAAGCTCCGATTCGACGAGACCCGATCGGGGCTTGCCGGCGACGACGAGGACACGCATGCGCGCTTCCTCGAAGGCGTGGTGACGCTGAAGCGAGGCGTGCTGCGCATCGCCTGCCTCTATCTGCCCAACGGCAATCCGGTCGGGACCGAGAAATATCCCTACAAGCTCAAATGGATGTCGCGGCTTCTTGATTATTCGAAGGAGCGCCTCAAGGAGGAGGTCCCGCTGATCCTCGCAGGCGACTTCAATGTCATCCCGCATGCCCGCGACGTGCACAATCCGGCCGCCTGGACCGAGGACGCCCTGTTCAAGACGGAGACGCGGGAGAGCTTCCAGTCCCTGCTCGGACTCGGCCTCACCGACGCCTTGCGGGCCGTCACCGACGAGGGCGGGCTCTACACCTTCTGGGACTATCAGGCCGGGGCCTGGCAGAAGAACCAGGGGCTGCGGATCGATCATCTCCTGCTGTCGCCGCAGGCCAGCGACCGGCTCGCCAATGTCGGCATCGACAGTTATGTGCGCGGCTGGGAGAAGCCGTCGGACCACGTGCCGGTATGGGCGGACCTGGATCTCGAGGCGGCTTAAGGCCGCCTGGTCAATCCCGCCGCCCCTGCACCCACTGCTCCAGCATTTGCAGGGCCATGGCGCGGTCGTCGTCGGAGGCCTTGGCGAAGGCGCGGTTGTAGCTTTCCTTGATCCAGACCTCGTCGGCGCCGGCGCTGTCGCGCGCCAAGGTCAGCCACATCAGGCCGCGCGCGGCCTGCCGCGGCAGGCGATCGCCGTTGAACAGCATCTGTCCGAGCAGCGCCTGGGCCTGGTGCTGGCCCTTCTGGGCGGCGAGGCCGAGCCAGCGCGCGCCATAGCGGTAGTCCTCGCGCGAGGCGTCCGGGGTCTTGAGGTACAGGCGGGCGAGGTCGTATTGCGCGTCCGCGTTGCCGAAATAGGATGCGGCATAGGAGAACATCTCCCGGGCGCGGTCCGGATCGGCCTTGACCTTCGAGTTCGGAATGCCGGCCAGATAGTAGCGGCCGAGCGCGACGAAGGCGTTGGCCACGATCTGCGCCTGCGGCGCCGAGGGGCTGTCCTCGGCATGAGCGTTGGCGATCCGGCTAAAATATTCGAACGCACGCAGATCGTCCTGGGCGACGCCGTCGCCATTGGCGT
>JAEYTQ010000053.1 GCA_023433965.1 Pseudomonadota bacterium
CCTTGGTGCAGGGCGAGGTCAAACGCGCCGCCGAGTCCTGAGCGGCACTCCGCGGACTCCTTCTGTGGTCATCTCACGCCTGCGCTTATTGACTCGATAGTGAAGTCCCCCACACTTCGTCACACGCTGAAGTAGTATATCGTGCTGTCGATTTGTTAGGACTTTCCGCGCTCTAAAGCGCGCGCCTGCTTTTCACGATTCGCTGTTTTCAGGATTTGGGCCATGCATGACCCCGTTTCGAAACCGCCCCGCGCCCCCTCGATTCCGGTCTCGCCGAACAATCCCTGCCCGTTCCTGCGCGGCCTCGTCGGTGAAGGTTTCGTCGGCGGCGGCACGGTGCCGCTGAACACGCTGTCGCAGACCATCGCCAACGCGACCGACGAGACCGGACTGAAGAAAGTCTCGGCCCGCATCCAGGTCCGCGGCGTTGCAATGATCGCTAACGGCATAAAGCACATCCTGAAGAGCATCCGGTCCGGAGCGCAGCTCGATGCGCTGCGCGGCGGCCCGCTCGACAAGCGCGGCGCCGGCTCGCGCATCCTGGACGTCAACGGCAAGGTCAACGAGGACGAGATCGCGCGGCTCGCGAGCTTCGGCCGGATCTATGTCGACCCGAACACCGGCAGCAGCGAGCCCGGCCTCGACGCCGCGGAAATCAAGACCTTCATGCGCGACAACCTCAAGCGCGCCGGCAGCGCTGCGCGCTGGTACTACCCGCTGCTGATGAAGTTCGAATGGCCGATCCTCCTCAAGATCATCGGCAAGGGCAAGCAGGGCGAGGAGCGCTATCTCAGCGTGGCCGACGTGCGCACGCTGTTCGAGCAGCGCCAGTTTCCCGAACGCATCAACCAGCGGATCCTGTCGCAGCCGCTGCTGTCGTCGTGTCAGCTCCGCTTTCGGTGGGCGGCCGCGCTCTCGGCCCTCGTCATCGGTCTCGGCATCGCCATCCTGGTGGCGGTCGCCGAATTCCCCAACCAGGTCCGCGCCATGCTGCCGCAGAAGGGCGTGCTCGTGAACCTGCTGCCGCCGCCCCTGCCGGCCGTCCCCGAAACCAAGGCGGCTTACTGGCTCGAGCAGAACTGGTCGCTGAAGGACCGGCACTGGTTCCACCATGCCAGCCAGGGCACGGCGACCTTCCCGGTGCCCTACGAGTGGTTCGTGGCACTGGAGCAGCCGCAGCTTCATCTGTTCTCCGAGCCCGGCGTGATCAAGGACAGCGCCTATCTCGAGCGCTTCGGCTTCATCCCGAGCCCGCAGACGATCCAGGCCGATATGGCGACGCTGCGCCGCTTCGGCTATGCCAATGTCTATGAGACGACGCAGGTGTCGGACTGGTCGACGCGGTGGACGCCGGCGGAGAATGTCGACGGCCTGCCGGTCGGCTTCGCGCGCATGACCGGCGTGGTCGATCCCGCGACGGGCCGCCGCGAAGACGACATGATCGGGCTGACCTGTGCGGCCTGTCATACCGGCCAGATCCATTATCAGGGCGTCGACGTCCGCTTCGACGGCGGCGCGGCCATGACCGACCTGAAGAAGCTCGAGCTCGCGACCGGCCTGTCGATCGCCTACACGCTCTACGTCCCGTTCCGCTTCCAGCGCTTCGCCGATCGCGTGCTCGGCCCCGAGGCCAGCGAGACGGATCGCGCCGCGCTCAAGCAGAAGCTCGGCGCGATCGGCAGCTTCCTGATCGACTGGGCGAAGAATTACGACAAGACGATCGAGGGCAAGAAGACCTGGGACGGCAAGCAGCAGCAGGACACCGAGGAAGGGTTCGGCCGCCTCGACGCCCTCAACCGCATCGGCAACCAGGTGTTTTCGCAGGACCTCGCGATGAGCGGCGTCAAGGGATTCGAGAAGAACCTGCACGCCCAGGACGCGCCGGTGAGCTACCCCGCGATCTGGACCGTGCCGTGGTTCAAGTTCGCACAGTACGACGCCTCGATCGAGCAGCCGCTGATCCGCAATGCCGGCGAAGCCCTCGGCGTCACGGCGCTGCTCAACCTGTCCGACGCCTATCCGGAGGACCGGCTATGGCGGTCCTCGGTCAACATCAGGACGCTCGGCTGGATCGAGGACATGTTGCGGGGCCCCGATCCGTTCAAGACGGCTGCCACGGCCACCGGCCCGAAGTTTGGCGGCCTGCTCGCGCCGAAATGGCCCTCGCAGATTCTCGGCGACGCCTGGCGGCTGAAGCCCGACCGCGTCGAGCGCGGCCGCGCCGTCTACGCCGAGATGTGCGCCGGATGCCATTTGCCCGCTATCGACACGCCGGCCTTCTGGTCGTCGAAGCACTGGGAGCCGAGCGGCGCCGGCAAGGTGCTGAACGCGGTGACGATCCCCCTCGGCGAGATCAAGACGGATCCGGAACAGTCGCTCGTTCTCAGCGAGAGGACGGTCGACGTGCCCGGCTTCCTGAAGGTGAACACGGCAGACCTGCAGACCTGGTGGCAATGCGAGATCCCGACCGCGAGCAAATCGCCGAACGAGATGGTCTATGCGCTCGGACTCATGACGGTGGTCGATCTTGTCGCCCGCAAATGGATGGACGACGACAAGATCCCGGAGGCCGAACGGGGCAGGATCTGGAATCTCGCACGCAAGAACTGTCTCAATCCGGCGCCTGATCCGCGCTATCGCGCGCGGCCGCTGAACGGCATTTGGGCCACGGCCCCTTACCTGCACAACGGCTCGGTGCCGTCGCTGTACTGGCTGCTGAAGCCGGAAAGCGAACGTCCGCGAAGATTCTGCATGGGCCGCCGCGACTATGACCCCGAGACCGTCGGTTTCGCGGTCGCCGCCAACGAGCGTTGCAAGACGGGAGAGACCGAGTTCTCCGCGACGGATACCGACGGCAAGCCGATCAGGGGCAACAGCGTGCTCGGCCATTCCTTCGAGCGCAAGGACGGCGAGCCGAAACGCCCGGGCGTGATCGGCCGCATGTTCAAGGACGACGCGGAGCGCTACGATCTGATCGAGTATCTGAAGACGCTTTGACGCACCCGTACTTCGTCGTTGCGTCTCACTTGAACAGCGGCGTGCCGGGCACGAAGGCGTCGAAGGCGGCCCAGAACTGGGAGCGGTAGCGGTCCTGCTCCTGCAGGATCTCGTGCTTGGCGCCGGCGATGACGAGGTGCGAGCCCGCGCGCAGATGATAGGCGAACTCCTCGATCGCCGCGGTCGAGACCACGGTGTCGTTGGAGGCAGCCAGCATCAGGATCGGCTGGCGGATCTGCAAGGGATAGTTCACCCGCTTGAATGTGTGCATGGCGCTGAAAGCCGTATCGGCCCAGGCGACCGTCGGCGAGGCCAGCCCGAGCGTCGGATCTTCCTCCAGGATCGCGGCATTGCGCGCATAGCGCACGGGATCGCTGGTGAGGGGATTGTTGATGAAGGGTTCGAGCCCGGTGAGACGGTCGCTGCCGCCGGGAACGTAACGGCCGCCCTGCCCGAGCAGGCGCATCGTCTTGAGCAGCGCACGCACCGGTAACGAGGTGGTGCGCCCCGGCAGGTCGATCATCGGCGCCGACAGGACCATGCGGTCGAACCAGCGCTTGCCGGCATGGGCGACCCGCAGCAGCACCGTGCCGCCCATGGAATGGGCGAGCGCGAAGAAGGGCGGCGGGCAATCCGGCAGCACCACCTGACGCACGAAGGTCTCGACGTCGATCTCGAAATCGGCGAAGTCGCGCACATAGCCCTTGCGCGGATCGCGCAGGCGGCGCGAGGAATGGCCCTGCCCGCGCCAGTCGATCATCGCTACCGCAAAACCGCGGTCGCGCAAATCGCGCACCGTCTCGAAGTATTTCTCGATCTGCTCGCTGCGGCCGGTGAAGACGCAGACCGTGCCCTTGCGGCCCGCCGGCGGCGCCCAGCGCGCAAAGCGCAGCTCGGCGCCATCGGGGGTCTTGATGGTGCCGCTGACGACGTTTTCGGGGACGGGATTGGACGGGATCGAGACCAGCGTCATTTGGGCGTGCTTGGGCGGGAAGTGCTGCGAATCAAGGGGCCAAAGCGCCGAAAAGGCGCAAATTCCGCCCTCTTGAACGCCGTCTCGTTCCACCCATATCATTTTCGTGCAGGCCGCTACCAGTGTTTCGGAACCGAAACATCAGGCTGCACACAGAGAAGAGCCCGGCCCGATTGTCGGGCGGGTTACCCCACAGTCGCTCATTGGAGGACTAGACCATGCGTAGCTACGATCTCACTCCATTCTATCGTTCCACCGTCGGTTTCGACCGCCTCTTCAGCCTGCTCGACCAGGCGAGTTCGGACGGCAGCCCCGGCTATCCCCCCTACAACATCGAGCGCACCGGCGAGAATGCCTACCGCATCACCGTCGCGGTCTCGGGCTTTGCCAAGGACGAGCTCTCCATCGTCGCGAAGGAAAACACGCTGACGATCAAGGGCGAGAAGGTCGCGAACGAGAACTCCAAATCCGAAGTGCTGTACCGCGGCATCGCCGCACGTGCCTTCGAGCGCGCCTTCCAGCTTGCCGACTTCGTGCAGGTAAAGGACGCCTCGCTCGAGAACGGGCTGCTTCACGTCGACCTCGTCCGCGAGATTCCCGAGGCAAAGAAGCCGCGCCAGATCGCGATCAACGCCGGCGCCAAGGCGCAAGTGATCGAGAACTCGGCCGCACAAGCTGCCTGAGCCAGGCAATCAGACCAAGCGACTTCCAGGTTGCGAAAACGCCCCGGTGCCCCGGGGCGTTTTTTCGTTGCAACGCATCACAGAACGGTGAGGGCGTAACGCGGCCGTCTGTCCCTCCGTCCTTTGGGCATCGAACCCAAAACAAGACGGAGATAGATCATGTCACTCTGGCGCAGCCTTTTCGTCGCCGCGAGCCTTCTGGCGGCATCCATTAGCCTCGCTCATGCCCAGACGCCGCAGACGGTGAAGGCGAAGAACGTCGTGCTGGTGCACGGCGCCTGGGCCGACGGCTCGAGCTGGTCGGAGGTGATCCCGATCCTGCAGGCTGCGGGCCTGCACGTCACCGCCGTGCAGAATCCGCTCTCCTCGCTTGCCGACTCCGTGGAAGCGACCAAGCGCGCGCTGGTTGAGCAGGACGGGCCGACGGTGCTGGTGGCGCATTCCTGGGGCGGCACCGTGATCAGCCAGGTCGGCACTGATCCGAAGGTTACCGGCCTCGTCTACGTCGCCGCCCGCGCTCCCGATGCGAACGAGGATTTCGTGGCGCTGTCGAAGCAGTTTCCGACCGGGCCCGTGCGCGCCGGCATCGTCGAGCGCGACGGCACCACCAAGCTCTCGGAAGACGCTTTCCTGAAATACTTCGCCAACCGCGTGAAGCCGGAGCAGGCCAAGGAACTCTACGCCGTGCAATGGCCGACCGCGGCCTCGATCTTCGCCGGCCGCACCACGGAGGCGGCGTGGCACTCCAAGCCGAGCTGGTACGCGGTGTCGAAGAACGACTACACCATCAACCCCGATCTCGAGCGCTTCCTCGCCAAGCGGATGAACGCCACCACGATCGAACTCGATGCCGGCCACCTCTCGCTGGTGTCGCATCCGAAGGAGATTGCAAATCTGATCCTGGAGGCGGCAGGATATCCGCGCAGCTGACACTCCGTCATCTCACGCAAAGGCGCCCGAGGGTTCTCGGGCGCTTTTTGCTTTGCTCACGCTTAATCCAGCCCCTGCGCGGCCGGGATCTCCTGCGTAGGCAGGATCGTCGGGGTCGGCCTCGCCTGTCCGACCGTGGGCGCGGCTGCATCGGCCGGCTTCGACGGCGCGGAAGCGGCTTGCTGCGCCGCTTGGGCGGGCTGCTCCACCGGCTTGGCCGGCTTCACCGCAGCGACCGGCGCCTCGCCGCGTCGCGGCGCGGCCTTCGGCAGCGGCACGGCACGGCTGGCGACATGCGGAATCGCAGCCGGCGGGCGCGGCGGTCCGCTGCGGATCACGGTCGGCGGCGGCAGCGCGCTTTGCGGGCTGTAGGGCGCGACCGCACCTTCGTCATCGGCAGGTGCCATGCCGTAGGCGTCGGCGGACCGCATGAAACGGACGATCCGGCCATCGCGGGCATCGATTACCAGCCGGCCATCGTCGCCGCGGCGGTCGATCACCGCAATGGTGTAGACGCTGCCGCGCAGGCGCGGGATGCCGAGCGGCAAGAAGCCGCTTTCGCGCAGGACCTCATAGACCTCGGTGGAGGGCAGCAGCGCGGGCGCCGGGCCGCGCTCGTCGTAGCCGTAGCCATAGCGCGGCGGCGGAACATCCTCCGGCGGCCCGTAGGGTCCGTCGACATCCGACACCGCGATAACGGCCCCTCCCGAGAAACCGCTCGCGGGAACCTGGGCATGCCCGGCACTTGCAGCCAGCGCGAGGGCCGCAGCCGCCACGCATCCTGTGAAAAACTTCATGGTCGAGACGCTCCTGTCATGCCCCCCGGCGGCCGCTCTCTTTCGCTTCTTGCGGCATCGGCGTGCCGACCGAAGGGGTGATCCGAAGCCTCAGGGGGGATTTCGGCGCCTGCGGGGCCGGATCGGGGCGCGTTTGCTTCAAAACCGGGGCGCGCAACTTTTGGAAAGCGATTGATTGACTTGTCGGGAATCGGGACTTTCGCGCGCTTGTGTGTTAGACAAAAATTTGGCAAGGTGATGTTTAGGACAGGAAGACTGTCTCAATTTTGCTCGCGGTTCCGGCATAGGGATTGCAGCGAAAATCGGTGCTCTCGAGCACTATAAGGCAACGGGCAAAGCCGTTCTCGGGGACGAAGAACGCCTTGGCTCGCATTTAAGAAAATGCGGCTCGCAACGGACGAGCGGTGACCCAGGAGCGGGTGCCGCGGAACGCCAAAGGTGCGCCGAAGATGGCGGTGAGACAGCTTGCCGCACGGAGAGGACAGGAACAATGAACGGGTCGCAATTCGAGCGCGCAAACATCGTGGCAGAACAGCTGTCGGCGACGG
>JAEYTQ010000397.1 GCA_023433965.1 Pseudomonadota bacterium
CGCCTGCGGATTCGGCGTCGGCCTGCTTGTTGGCATGACCGGCGTCGGCGGCGGCTCGTTGATGACGCCGCTCCTGATCCTGTTGTTCGGCGTTCATCCGTCCACGGCGGTCGGAACCGACCTGCTCCATGCCGCCGCGACCAAGACCGGCGGCAGCGTGGTGCATGGCTGGTCGCGCAGCGTGCACTGGCCGGCGGTGCTGCGGCTCGCCTGCGGCAGCATTCCTGCGAGCGCGCTGACGCTGCTGGTGCTGTGGAAGCTCGACCTCAAAAGCGAGTCCGAGCGCAGCCTGGTCAACCTGGTGCTGTGCTTCGCGCTGCTGCTGACCGCGACGTCGCTGATCTTCCGCAAGGCCATCATGGAGCGCTATCGTCGTCGGCTCGAACAGGTCGATGCGCGCACCACCGCGATCGCGACCGTCGTCACCGGCATCGTGCTGGGCGTACTGGTCTCGATCTCGTCGGTCGGAGCCGGCGCGGTCGGCGTGACCGTGCTGCTGTTGCTCTACCCGCGCCTGCCGATGGCGACGATCGTCGGCTCGGACATCGCCCATGCAGTGCCGCTGACGCTGGTCGCGGGCATCGGGCACTGGGCCCTCGGCGACGTCGACTGGGCGCTGATGGGCGTGCTGCTGCTGGGCTCGCTGCCCGGCATCATCATCGGCAGCTATAGCGCGACGCGCGTGCCAGAGACGGTGCTGCGGCTGACGCTGGCCAGCGTGCTGTTCGTGGTCGCCGGCAAGATCATGTTTGCGGAGCTGGATTTGTCGTCGGCGTTCGTCACGGCGCTCGCTTGGACGCACTGAGCGGGAGGCAAGCGCCGCGATCGTAGGACCGCCATTAAGCCGCGGTCCAGCCGCCGTCGATCGAGAGATTGGTGCCTGTGATCTGCGCGGCATCGTCGCTGCACAGGAACAGGGCGAGCGCTGCGACCTGCTCGGAGGTCACGAACTCCTTGGTGGGCTGTGCATCGAGCAGCACGTCGTTGATGACCTGCTCGCGCGTGAGGTTGCGCGCCTTCATCGTATCGGGGATCTGCTTCTCCACCAGCGGCGTCCAGACATAGCCGGGGCTGATGCAATTGCAGGTGATCTTGTGGGTCGCGACCTCCAGCGCCACGGTCTTGGTGAGACCGGCGATGCCGTGCTTGGCCGAGACGTAGGCCGACTTGAACGGCGAGGCGACCAGCGAGTGCGCGGAAGCCGTGTTGATGATGCGGCCCCAACCCTTCTTCTTCATGCCGGGCACGGCGGCGCGAATGCCGTGAAACGCCGAGGACAGGTTGATCGCGATGATCTGGTCCCACTTCTCGATCGGAAATTCCTCGATCGGCGAGACGAACTGGATGCCGGCATTGTTCACGAGGATGTCGACCGAGCCGAACGTCTTCTCGCCGAGCGCGATCATGCCGGCGATCTCGGCGGGCTTGGTCATGTCGGCCGGCGAATAGATCGCCTTCACCTTGAAGTCCTGTTCGATCCTGGCGCGCTCCTTCTCGATGTCCTCCGGCGTGCCGAAGCCGTTGATGACGACGTTGGCGCCGGCGCCGGCGAAGGCACGCGCATAAGCGAGCCCGATGCCGCTGGTCGATCCGGTGACGACGGCGTTCTTGCCAGACAGACTACCCATTTCATTCGCTCCTTTTTGCCGGGGGCGCGGTAACGTCCCCCGTGAGATCGTAGGTCACCATGGTCTCGCCGGACTGCGGTCGCTCGAGCCAATCCTTGTGGCGCATCGACAGATGCACGTCGTTCACCCCGGCGTCCCAATGCTCGACCATGGCGACGTGCGAGAAGTCGTAATCCTTGGACGAGGATTCGTAGTTCTTGCTGCGGTAGATCAGGTGGACCACCGTGACGGTGCTCTCGCGCGACACCTTCGCCAGGAATTCGACGGAAGGATCGTTCTTCAGGTAATCCGGCAATTTGCCGATCAGGTCGCGCACGGCGCGGCGCGCATTGTGCAGCTGCTTGTTCTTGTCGGTGTTCATCCGCGTCCGGCTGGAATAGCGGATATCCTTCTCGCGCTCGGCAGCTTCGAGCAGCGAGGTTGGCAGATCGCCTCGCGCGGAAAACAAATCGACCTGGAAGATCAGCATGTCGCGCTCGACCTCGGTATCGAGCACATAATCGAGCGGGGTATTGGAGGCGATGCCGCCGTCCCAATAATGCTCGCCGTCGATGACGACGGACGGAAAGCCCGGCGGCAGCGCCCCGGAGGCCATGATGTGCTCGGGACCGATGGTCTTGCCCAGCTTCCTGAACTCGTAATTGTCGAAATACTTGAAATTGCCAGAGGTGACGCCGACCGCGCCGACCGACAGGCGCGTCTTCAGGTCGTTGATGCGGTCGAAATCGACGAGACGCTCCAGCGTTTTCTTGAGCGGCGAGGTGTCGTAATAGCTTTGTGCTTCGGGATGCCCGGGCGGCCAGAGCGGCGCCGGCGGAACGCGCGGCGTGAAGAAGCCGGGCACGCCGAAGGCCGCGATCAGCGCCGCGCTGGTCGAATTGAACAATTCGCGGCTTTGATCGCTCTTGCCGAGAGGTTTCCACGGCACCGGTGCCGACACCATCTCCCAGAATTCCTTGAGCCGCTTGACGCGCGTCTGGCCCTCGTTGCCGGCGATGATGGCGGCGTTGACCGCGCCGATTGAGATGCCGGCGACCCATTCCGGCTCGAAGCCGTAGCCGCACAGCGCCTGGAAGGCGCCGGCCTGGTACGAACCGAGCGCGCCGCCGCCCTGCAGGACCAGGACGCGTCTCGCTTTCGCGGGGATTGTAGCGATATCCGGACTATGATCGGTCATGCAGGAACAATAGCAAAAGGCTGGACACCGTGGCGACACTCCGCAGCGGCGTCAATGCATCCCCGGATCAAGTCTGGCTTATCGGGGCTCCGTAGAGGCCAGGATCATGGTCCAGAACACCTTGTACTTGGTGCCAGGGGCATAGCTCGCCGCGATGCCTAATTTTGTGACACCGCTCTTGAGCATGTTGGCGCGATGCGGAGGCGAGTCGCGCCAGCCGGAAAACGCTTCCGCCAGCGTATGATAGCCGGCCGAGATGTTCTCGACCGCGACGGTCGCGGGATAGCCGCCGGCGGCCAGACGCTTGGCGAGAGGAGCGCGGACGTCATGGTCCATCTTATTGGCTGCCGCCATGGCGCCCGACTGGGATTCGGCGAGCCGCGTCAGATCCGGGTCGATCACGACCATGCCGAGCCCGTTGTTCTGGCGGTATTGCGAGATCATGATCGCAGCCGCCTGGGCATCGAGCTTCGCGCCCGGGACGGCCATGTCGGCATACATCGACGGCTGCTGAACCGGTGCTTCGTTGCCGGCACAGCCGGCGAGCAGCAACGTGACGAGAATCGCGGCCGCAGCGCGCATGAATCGAGGCCCCCAAATGAGGGGCCGTTGTTGCATACCAACCGTGGCTGAAAGGTGAATTTTGAGGAAAATCATAGCCGTCATTCCGGGGCACGCGTCAGCGCAAACCCGGAATCTGGAAATTCCGGGCCTGGTCTTCGACCAGCCCGGAATGACGCGCGCCTCAGCCCGCAAATATCCGGTATCGGCGGGGATTGAGGCCGATGGTGTCACCGGCACGCAGTTCCTTGTCGCGGGGGGCGTCGATCTCGATGGTCTCGCCGCCTGACAGAGCCACCTCGGCCCGCTGCACGGGACCGAAATTTCGGACGTGCCGGACCGCGCCTTCGAAGGCGCCGCTGCCGGGCGGGCCGACCAGCATGTCATGTCGCCGCACGAACAGCTTTGACGCGCCGGGCGCAAGCCCTTCGGCCGCCAGATTGAGTTGCCGGTCCCCGAGCCGGATCCCGCCATCCCCGACCTGAACCGGTAGCACGATGGATTCGCCGATGAAGCCGTGCACGAAGGCCGTCGCCGGATTGTCGTAGACATCGTCGGGCGAGCCGATTTGCTCGATCCGGCCCTTGTCCATCACCACGACGCGGTTGGCGACCTCCAGCGCCTCCTCCTGGTCGTGGGTGACGAAGATAGACGTCACGTGGATCTCGTGATGCAGGGAGCGCAGCCATTTGCGCAGCTCCTTGCGCACCTTGGCGTCGAGCGCGCCGAAGGGTTCGTCGAGCAGGAGGATGCGCGGCTCGATCGCAAGCGCGCGGGCGAGCGCGATGCGCTGGCGCTGGCCGCCGGAAAGCTGGCTCGGATAGCGGTCGGCGAGCCAATCGAGTTGCACCAGATCGAGCAGCTCCTTGACGCGGGCGCGGATCCCCGCCTCGTCCTTGCGGACCGCGCGCGGCTGCACGCGCAGGCCGAAGGCGACGTTCTCGAACACCGTCATGTGGCGGAACAGCGCGTAGTGCTGGAACACGAAGCCGACATGCCGTTCGCGCGCGCCCTGCGCCAGCGCATCCTCGCCGTTGAAGGAGACTTCGCCGGAATCCGGCCAGTCGAGGCCCGCGATGATCCGCAACAGCG
>JAEYTQ010000420.1 GCA_023433965.1 Pseudomonadota bacterium
CAAGAGACTTGCCTGTGTAAGCCCCAATTGTGAAAGCACGATATGGTGAAGGACGCAGGGGCATTACCATCGAGTGATAAGCCCTAGAGACGACGACAAGAGCGCCCATTGTGACAGTCATTTACGAAAGACATGTGACGACGACGGCCGCGCTCACGAGGGGGACCAACCGAAACGCTGGCCCATGGCCCGGGGCACCGGGCACCTCCTTGTATGCATTATCCCAGTTGCCATCCTCCCGCAGTTCGCTTTACATGCCGCCAATTCGCCCGCGAATGACGGGTGGCGCTGACAATCAAACACATCTTCAAAGGGACGGATCATGGCGCGCAACATATTGATTCTCGGAGCTTCTTACGGCTCGCTGCTGGGCACGAAGCTGCTGATGGCCGGGCACAACGTGACCTTGGTCTGCCGCGCCAAGACTGCCGAGCTGATCAACCGCGACGGTACCGAGGTGCGCATCAAACTGCGTGACGAGGCGGTGCACCGTGCGATCTTCTCGCGCGACCTACCCGGCAAGCTCGATGCGGTCACGCCGGCCAATGTCGATCTCTCCCGCTACGACCTGGTCGGACTTGCGATGCAGGAGCCGCAATACACTAACCATACGGTGCGCGTGCTCATGGTCAAGATCGCCGCGGCGAGACTGCCGTGCCTGTCCATCATGAACATGCCGCCGCTGCCCTATCTGAAGCGGATTCCGGCACTCGCCGACATGGATCTCGAGGAGGCCTACACCAATGCGCAGGTGTGGGAACGGTTCGAGCCGGGCCTGGTGACGCTGTGCTCGCCCGACCCGCAAGCCTTCCGTCCGCCGGAAGAAGCCGCCAACGTGCTTCATGTCGGCCTGCCCACCAACTTCAAGGCGTCGGTGTTCGCCGACGAGACGCACAACAAGCTGCTGCGCGAGCTCGAGGCCGACATCGACGCAGTGACGCTCGACGGCCACGACGTGCCGGTGAAGTTGAAAGTGTTCGACTCGCTGTTCGTGCCGCTGGCCAAATGGTCGATGCTGCTGACCGGCAATTACCGCTGCATCACGCCGAACGAGCCGCGGTCGATCCGCGATGCCGTGCATGGCGACCTCGCGCGTTCGCAGACGATCTACGACCATGTCGATGCGATCGCCCGCCGCCTCGGCGCCGATCCCCAGGATCAGGTGCCGTTCGCGAAATACGCCAAGGCCGCGGAGAGCCTGCTCAAGCCGTCCTCGGCGGCGCGCGCAGTCGCGAGCGGCGCGCCCTTCATCGAGCGCGTCGATCTCCTGGTGAAGCTGATCTCGCATCAGCTCGGCGTCCCCAACGCCGAGATCGACCGCACTGTCGATACCGTGGACCAGAAGCTGAACGAGAAGATCGTACAGGGCGGCTCCGGCGCGCAGTAGCGCGCCACGTCCAGCGGCTCCCGGCGCTCAGGCGATCAGGAATGATGGCAGCCAGATCAGGCCGGTGACGGCGACCAGCGGACGGCGCCGGTGCGCGTGACCAGGTCAGGCCGCCCGAGGCGGCGGGCGCCGCGGCCGAGCGTCGCGCCGAGCACGATCCACGCCGCGCCGGCGGTGACGATCTGAAACGCGATGGCGCCGAGCCAGGGCAACAGTTCGAGCGGCCCCGCGCCGAGAGGCAGGAGCAGGAAGGCGAACACCAGCGCTTTCGGGTTCAACAAGGTCGTCAGCAGCACCTGACCGAACGTCACCGCAGCGCCGTCGCGCAGCTCGCGCGTGTTGACGCGCCAGAGCATGACGGCGAGGCACAAAATGTAGATCGTCACGCCGACGCGGAGCACGACCGCCGCAATCGGGATGTCGCTGATGACGGGACCGAGCGCCATACGCAGCACCGCGATCGCCAGCAGATAGCCGCACAGCTCCGCCGCGAGCAGGTGAAACGAGCGCCGGATGCCGGCCCCTGCACCCGATGTCGCCAGCAAGGTGTTGGTCGGCCCCGGAACCGCCAGCAGGAAATAGGTCGCCGTGAAGAAAGCCAGAAAGGTCATACGGCCAGATAGCAGGCCCAGGCCTCGCCGATCTTGATCTGCGTCATTTCCCGATCGGCCCGCAGTTCTACGGCAATCCGATCACACCTGAACGCAGCCGTGGGCAACGAGACCTGATTCACGCTGGAGCGCTCGACGTGCCCCGGCCGGATTGATAAGCCCCTGTCCGCGAATGACGGGACTTGAGTCGGGGACATGACGGTTGCGATCGAGATGGGGCAGACCACGGCAGGCGCCCCGGCCGCCATGGACCTCGAGGAACTGCTGGCGACCCGCCTCCTGGTGCAGGGCAATTCAGGCTCGGGCAAGTCGCATCTGCTGCGGCGGCTGCTGTAACAGAGCGCGCCCTGGGTGCAACAAGCCATCATCGATCCCGAAGGCGACTTCGTCACGCTGGCCGAGCGCTTCGGCCATCTCGTGATCGAGGCCGAAGATCACACCGAGCGCGGCCTTCAGGTCGCCGGCGAGCGCGCCCGGCTGCATCGCGTCTCCACCGTGCTCAATCTCGAAGGCCTGGATGCCGAGAACCAGATGCGCCGCGCAGCGGCCTTTCTCGGCGGGATGTTCGACGTCGACCGCGACCATTGGTACCCGATGCTGGTGGTCGTCGACGAGGCGCAGCTGTTTGCGCCGGCCGTCGCCGGCGAAGTCTCGGACGAGGCGCGCAAACTCTCGCTCGGCGCCATGACCAATCTGATGTGCCGCGGCCGCAAGCGCGGGCTCGCCGGCATCATCGCGACCCAGCGCCTGGCCAAGCTCGCCAAGAACGTCGCTGCGGAAGCCTCCAATTTCCTGATGGGCCGGACCTTCCTCGACATCGACATGGCCCGCGCCGCCGACCTGCTCGGCATGGAGCGGCGGCAGGCCGAAGCCTTTCGCGATCTCGAGCGCGGTCAGTTCATGGCGCTGGGACCGGCGCTGTCGCGCCGTCCCTTGCGCCTGGATATCGGCCAGACCGAGACCTCACCGCGCAACTCGACGCCGCGGCTGATGCCATTGCCGGAGACGACCACGCAGGATATGCGCGCGGTCATCCTGGCGGCGCCGCCGCCGGATGCCAGCCGGCCGCAGCGGCGGCCCGCGCCGGATCTGCTGGAGCAGCTTCGCGCGGCGAAGGCCGCGATGCCGGAGATCCAGCCCGAAGTCATCTCGGCGCCGGTCAGTGCCGAGGAACTCGCCGCGCGACGCGAGCGCGTCGACCGAACCCTGCGTGCCGTGCTCGCCGAGCCCGACGCCGGATTTCGCGCCATCGGCGTGCTCTATCAGGAGTTCGTGGTTCGCTGCCGCATCGAGGGGCTCGGCGCGGCCGTGCCCGATCTCAACGAATTCCGCCGCATGCTGACGCATGCGCGTGCCGGGCTCGGCACCGACCTCAAAGACGACGACGCCTGGCAGGACGTGTCGCTGCGCGCCTCGATCCTGCCCGACGACATGCAGGGCGTGTTCATGATGATCGCGCGCGCCGCCAAGGAAGGCTGGCCCTGCCCGGGCGATGCCGCGATCGCACGCGCCTATGGCTCGCACTCGCTGCGCCGGGCGCAGCGGCTGCTCGGCTACATGGAGGAGCAGGGCCTGATCGTGGTCCAGCTCGACGGCGCCGGCCGCCGGATCGTCACGCTGGTGGAACTCGCCTGGGCGACCGCGCCGGGCGATCCCCATGCCGACGAGCAGCCGGAGCAGGTTACGCGAGCGGCTTCGGCCTGACCTCACGGCGCATCGCTTCCTGTTCGATCAGACCGCCAGCGCCACATCGGGCGCCGTCCGGGTCCAGCCCAGCGCCGGCGCGACCTCCTCTGCGACCAATTCGATCGAACGCAGGACATCGGGATGCGGCGCGTCGACCGAATGCGCCTGGAAGACGAGATCGGTCGCGCGCTCGAGGGTGGCGTCGGCACGGAGCGAAGCGACGACGTGATCGGCATCGCCGACATGGGTGTCGAATGCGGCGATCATCTCCTCCAGCGTCTCGCCCGGGGGAAGGTGTCCGCCCTTCATGAATTGCGGCAGCGCGCGGCGCAGTCCGAGATCGGCAAGCCGCAGCGCCTCGCGATGGTCATCGGCAACGAAGACGCTGCGCGAGGCCATGATGCGCGGCTCGCAGCCTGGCGGCAGCGCTGCGAGATAGGCATCGATGATCGGATTCTGGATCTCGGCGAGCGTTGCGTTCGGCGCCTCCTTGGTTCGCGGCTGGGTGCGCGAGAGCAACAGACCATCGCCGGCCTTGCCGGCGCGGACGCCGCCGGCGACCGAGAACGTGGCCTGCCAGATGCGCTTGTCCAGCTGCGGCCGCTGCGGATAGAGGGTGTCGCCGCCATGAAGCGGCTTGCCGGTCAGGGCCTTGCGGACGATGTCGAGATTGCGGGCGAATATCTCGTTGCGCTGGGCGCTGTCGAGCCCGAAAGCGGCGAATGCCGATGGATTGCCGCCGGTGCCGACGCCAAGCTCGAAGCGGCCGTTGCAGAGGAGATCGAGCACCGCGGCGTCCTCTGCAACCCGCACCGCATTCTCCAGGGGCAGCGTGACGATGCCGGTGCCGAGGCGGATGCGCGACGTTTGTGCGGCGACATAGCCGAGAAAGGCAAAGGGCGACGGCAGGCCGCCCTCGCCCTCGTGGAAATGATGCTGCGCGATCCAGGCGGAATCGATCCCCGCCTTTTCCGCGTGCACGATCTGCTCGGCCGCAAAGCGATAGCGGTCCGCCGGCGGCGCCTCGTCGAGCAGCCGCGTGAAGAAGCCGAGGCGCTTCAGGTTTCCAAGGCGTTTCATATGACCCCTGTCGGACAAGGATGGAGCCCGATGATGTCGGTTGCCGCAGCTCCAGACAAGCGGGCGTTGCACAGGGCTGCCCGCCGGATCGCCCTTACATGGCTCTATGCGGGAGGCCAGCCTTGGTCCATGCGGCCGCAAACGCCCCTTCTCTTTGACTCCACCATGCCCGACGTGCTGAGTTAAGTACACCGAGCCGGTGACGACGTTTCTTCGCGAGGTGGAGGACATCCGATGGACGAGAACGAGATTCGCAATCTGGTCGCGGAGGTGAAGCAAGGCGCGCTGTCGCGGCGCTCCTTCATCAGGACAATGGCCGCGGTCGGAATCGCAGCGCCGATCGCGAGCCAGATCCTGGCCTGGCACGACGTGGCGATGGCAAACGCCACGCTGCCCTACAAGCCGACCAAGGCCGGCGGCGGCGGCACGCTCAAGATCCTGCTCTGGCAGGCGCCCACCCTGCTCAATCCGCATTTCGCGCTCGGCACCAAGGACCAGATCGCCGCGCGGATCTTCTTCGAGCCGCTCGCAGGCTGGGACAAGGAGGGCAACCTGATCCCCTGCCTTGCCGCGGAGGCTCCGACCAAGGCGAACGGCGGCCTTGCCGCCGACGGCCTCAGCGTGATCTGGAAGCTGAAGCGGGGCGTGACATGGCATGACGGCAAGCCGTTCACGGCCGACGACGTCGTCTTCACCTGGCAATACGCTTCCGATCTCGCGACCGCGGCCTATACGACCGGCTCCTACAAGGACATCAAGGTCGAGAAGATCGACGACCATACCGTGAAGGTGAACTTCAAGGCGCCGACGCCGTTCTGGGCCGATCCCTTCGTCGGCTCGGTCGGGATGATCCTGCCGAAACATCATTTCGGCGACTATGTCGGCGCGAAGTCCCGCGAGGCGCCTGGCAATCTGAAGCCGGTCGGCACCGGCCCGTACAAATTCGTCGAGTTCAAACCGGGCGACATGATCCGCGCCGAGCGCAATCCCGACTATCACATCAAGAACCAGCCGCATTTCGACACGGTCGAGGTCAAGGGCGGCGGCGACGCGGTCTCCGCGGCGCGCGCGGTGCTGCAGACCGGCGAATACGACTTTGCCTGGAACATGCAGGTGGAGGAGGAGGTCCTCAAGCGCATGGAGGCGGGCGGCAAGGGCAAGCTCGACATCACGCCATCGGGCAATGTCGAGTTCATCATCCTCAACACGACGGACCCCTGGACCGAGGTCGATGGCGAGCGCTCCAGCGTCAAGACCAAGCACCCGACGCTGTCCGATCCCGCCGTTCGCCGCGCAATCAACCTGTTGATCGATCGCGATTCAATCCAGAAGTTCATCTACGGCCGCGGCGCCGTTGCGACCGCGAGCTTCGTCAACGCCCCCAAGCAGTTCAAGTCGCCGAAGCTGAAATACGAGTTCGACATCGACAAGGCCAACAAGATCCTCGACGAGGCCGGCTGGACCAGGGGTGCGGACGGCATCCGCGAGAAGGACGGCAAGAAGCTCAAATACGTGTTCCAGACCTCGACCAACGCGCCGCGGCAGAAGACCCAGGCCATCATCAAGCAGGCCTGCCAGAAGGCCGGCATCGAGATCGAGATCAAGGCGGTCACCGCCTCGGTGTTCTTCTCCTCAGACGTCGGCAATCCCGACACCTATTCGAAATTCTATGCCGACATGGAGATGTACAACACGACCCAGCCGCAGCCCGATCCCGAGCGCCTGCTGAACCAGTGCGTGTCCTGGGAAATCGCCACCAAGGACAACAAATGGCTGGGCCGCAACAACTCGCGCTATTCCGATCCCGAAGCCGACAAGGCCTACAAGGCCGCGCAGAACGAGCTCGACCCGGTCAAGCGAGCCGCGCTGCTGATGAAGGTCGACGAGATCTTCTGCGGGGCCAACGTGTTCCTGCCGCTGCTCTCCCGCCACATCGTCAACGCCAGCGTCAACAATCTGATGATCGACATCTCGGGTTGGGACACCATCACGTGGAATGTGGCGGCGTGGTATCGGACCTGAGGGGAACTCGGCCAAGGCTCTCACGTCCCGGACGAGCTGCAACGCGCCGAAGACAGACGTGAATCATGCGTTGCAGCGCAATTGCCGGCCAATAATTCCTTCCACTGTGTGCGCCAGATCACAGCGGAATCACGCCGCATCGCCTACAAAGATTGGGCATGGCCGCAAACAAGGTAACGGCGGTACGCACAAGGCTGGGAAGACGATCAACAGCTATGGACTTCGCGAAGCCGTCAGGGTGAAGAACCCGGCGGCTTTTCCTTTTGCGGCGAGGGAGCGAACCTGCTTCATCGCCGCGCTTATCCCTGCAGCAGCTCTAATGCCACGTGGTGTCTGCTTCCACGATCACCACCCTGATTTCTGGGTCTTCCGCCGTGTTGCAGGCGCAAGGCATGCCCTCGCCGCAGCGGCAGCCGCCAAGCTTCTCGCTCCAGACCCGGAGCGGATGGTTCTCGCAGACCCATCCGAGACCCCGGCAGAACGGACAGG
>JAEYTQ010000458.1 GCA_023433965.1 Pseudomonadota bacterium
CGGTAAAGCGGGTGGTCGATTACAACGTCAAGGTCCGCGTCAAGGGCGATGGATCGGGCGTTGAACTCGCCAACGTCAAGATGTCGATGAACCCGTTCGACGAAATCGCGGTCGAGGAAGCGCTGCGTCTGAAGGAAGCCGGCAAGGCGACCGAGGTCGTGGTGGTCTCCATCGGGCCGGCGCAAGCGTCGGAGACGATCCGTACCGGTCTTGCCATGGGCGCCGACCGCGGCATCCTGGTGAAGGCCGAAGGGACCGTGGAGCCGCTCGCGGTCGCCAAGATCCTGAAGAAGGTCGCCGAAGAAGAACAGCCGGGCCTGATCATCCTCGGCAAGCAGGCGATCGACGACGACAGCAACCAGACCGGCCAGATGCTGGCCGCGCTGCTCGGCTGGTCGCAGGCGACGTTCGCCTCGAAGCTCGAGGTCGAGGGCTCCGACTTCAAGGTGACTCGCGAAGTCGACGGCGGCCTGCAGACCGTGAAGCTGAAGGGACCGGCGATCGTCACCACGGACCTGCGTCTCAACGAGCCGCGCTACGCCTCGCTGCCCAACATCATGAAGGCCAAGAAGAAGCCGATCGCGGAGAAGACCGTCGCCGATTACGGCGTCGACGTTGCCGCGCGTCTCGAGGTTCTCAAGACGACGGAGCCGGCAGGCCGCAAGGCGGGCGTCAAGGTCAAGGACGTCGCCGAGCTGGTGTCGAAACTCAAGAACGAAGCCGGGGTGCTCTGATGACGACGCTTCTGATTGCCGAACACGACAATGCGTCGCTCAAGGACGCCACCAACAAGGCCCTGACCGCAGCTAGCGCGCTCGGCGCGGATGTCGAGGTCCTGATCGCTGGCCAGAGCGCCAAGGGTGCTGCGGATGCAGCAGCCAAGCTTGCCGGCGTCAAGAAGGTGCTGCTCGCCGATGGCGACCTCTACGCGCACGATCTTGCCGAGCCGCTGGCCGCGCTGGTCGTGTCGCTGGCGTCCGGCTATGACGCGATCGTCGCGCCGGCGACCTCGCGCTTCAAGAACGTGATGCCGCGCATCGCCGCACTGCTCGACGTCATGCAGGTCTCGGAGATCATCAAGGTGGTCGCGCCGGACACGTTCGAGCGCCCGATCTATGCCGGCAACGCGATCCAGACCGTGAAGTCGAAGGATGCGAAGAAGGTCATCACCGTCCGCACCTCGACCTTCGCCGCGGCAGGCGAGGGCGGCAGTGCCGCGGTCGAGAACGTGGCGGCGGCCTCCGATCCGGGCCTGTCGACCTTCGTCGGTGAGGAAGTCGCCAAGAGCGATCGTCCCGAGCTGACTTCGGCCAAGATCATCGTCTCCGGTGGCCGCGCCATGCAGAGCCGGGAGAATTTCGCCAAGTACATCGAGCCGCTTGCCGACAAGCTGGGCGCCGGTGTCGGTGCCTCGCGCGCGGCGGTGGACGCGGGCTATGCGCCCAACGACTGGCAGGTCGGGCAGACAGGCAAGGTCGTGGCGCCCGAGCTCTATGTCGCGGTCGGCATTTCCGGCGCCATCCAGCATCTGGCCGGCATGAAGGACTCCAAGGTGATCGTCGCGATCAACAAGGACGAGGATGCACCGATCTTCCAGGTCGCCGATTACGGCCTGGTCGCCGACCTCTATCAGGCGGTTCCGGAGCTGACGGACGAACTCGCCAAGCTCGGCAAGTAAAAGGCATCGAAAACACCGGCCGGAGGTATAAACTCCGGCCGGTGTTGCATTTCTGAGGCGTTTTCTTTGGCGTGACGCGCGCCTTCGAAGCGATCCAATCTAGGTTTCGAGCCAAGGTTCTGATTAAATCGGTCCTCCCGGCTCGGGGGATAGGCAGGCGCGACATGCGCGCCGTTCCGGTGGATGACAATATGGCGGCAGTGATCAAGAAGGTCGGCGTGATCGGCGCGGGTCAGATGGGCAATGGCATCGCCCATGTTGCGGCGCTCGCCGGCTTCGACGTGGTGCTCAACGACGTTTCGGCCGACCGCCTCAAGTCTGGCATGGCCACCATCAACGGCAATCTGGCGCGGCAGGTCTCCAAGAAGGCCGTCACCGAGGAGGCCAAGACCAAGGCGCTGTCGCGCATCACGCCCGCCGAGAAGCTCGACGACCTCGCCGATTGCGACCTCGTCATTGAAACCGCGGTGGAGAAGGAAGAAGTCAAGCGCAAGATCTTCCACGAGCTCTGCGCCGTGTTGAAACCGGAGGCGATCGTCGCCACCGACACGTCGTCGATCTCGATCACGCGGCTGGCCGCCGCCACCGACCGCCCGGAACGCTTCATCGGCATTCACTTCATGAACCCGGTGCCGCTGATGGAACTGGTGGAGCTGATCCGCGGCATCGCCACCGACGACGCCACTTTCGAGACCGCCAAGGAATTCGTCGGCAAGCTCGGCAAGCAGGTCGCGGTCTCCGAGGATTTCCCGGCCTTCATCGTCAACCGTATCCTGCTGCCGATGATCAACGAGGCGATCTACACGCTGTATGAAGGCGTCGGCAACGTCGAGGCGATCGACGCGGCGATGAAGCTCGGCGCGCATCATCCGATGGGCCCGCTCGAGCTTGCCGACTTCATAGGCCTCGACACCTGCCTCTCCATCATGCAGGTGCTCCATGAGGGGCTGGCCGACTCCAAATACCGCCCGTGCCCGCTGCTGGTGAAATACGTCGAGGCCGGCTGGCTCGGCCGCAAGACCCAGCGCGGTTTCTACGATTACCGCGGCGCCAAGCCGGTTCCGACGCGGTAAGACAGTCTCGTGCCCCGGACGCTACGCGGCGCGTCAGCGATGCGCTGCAGAGCCGGGGCCCAAAAGCGGCGTACACGCTGATACATGGGTCCCGGCCCAGCGTCGCGTCATTGAATGCCGCGCCGCGTCCGGGACACGGACAGAGCCCCACCTACGACGCTTGTGACAATTCATGACCCGTTAACCCCTCGCGCCTAGGTTACGCCCAGTACGAGGGTTCGCGTAATGGACATGATGGCTATGGTCGGCGCCATGCTGGCCGCTCAGCAAGGCGCGCTGCAGTCGAATATTGCGGCGACGCTGACGAAACAGAACATCGACATGGAGAAGTCCACGGTCCTGACGCTGCTCGGCGCCGGCCAGCCCTCGCTCGCCAATGTCGATCCCGGCGTCGGCGTCAATCTCAACGTGACGGCCTGAACCCCTAAAGCGCTGCGGCGGCCTTGGCTGTCGCGGCCCGGATCAGCTTGAGCGCGTCCTCGCTCGCCCATTCCGCCGGTCCCGCGATCGTCGCGATCTCGCAGCCTTGTGGGTCGACCAGCACCGAGGTCGGCATGCCCAGCGCCCGGCCTATCGCCTTAAGATCCTGAAAGACCTTGGCTTTCGAGTCACTGAAATAGCCGAGCCTGACAAGATTGGCCTCTTTCAGGAAGGTCTTGGGCTTCTCCGGGTCGCGGGTGTCGATATTGATCGCCACCACCTCGAAACTCGGGCCGGCGAGCTTGCCCTGGAGCTCGTCCAGCGCCGGCATTTCCTTTCGGCAAGGCACGCACCAAGTCGCCCAGAGATTTACCAGCAGTGTCTTGCCGCGGAAATCGGACAGCTTCTTCGGCTTGCCCTCGGCATCCTCGAAGGTGAGGTCGGGCAGCTTCAGCGGTGCGGCTGCCATCGTCAGCGCCGCGACCTCGCCATGGGCGAGCGGGGCAATCCTTTGCGCCGTTGCCACCGCCGCCTTGCAGGTCGGATCGCCCGAAGGCGCCCGGCTCGGGCTCAGCCCATACAGCGCAGCGAAGCCGGCCAGGCCCACCACTGCCACAGCAGCGACGATGAGGGGGATCCGGCGCGTTGCGGAGGGCGTCTTGTCGAGCATATCGTTTGTCATCCGGTCGCAGATATGGCTATCAGAGGCCTCTTAATACGGCTGGCAGCGGTCAGCAAACGTGCGGCGGCGACAAGCAAGGCGTGAAGCAGGGGATCATGAGCAACAAGATGTGGGGCGGCCGATTCTCGGACCGTCCCGATGAGATCATGGAAGAGATCAACGTCTCCATCGATGTCGATCGTCACCTGTTCGCCCAGGACATTGCCGCGTCCAAGGCCCACGCTGCGATGCTGGCCAGCCAAGGCATCATCACGGCCTCTGATGCGAAAAATATCGGCAAGGGTCTAGACACGATCTTGTCAGAGATCGGCAAGGGCCGCTTCGCGTTCAAGCGCGCGCTGGAAGATATTCATATGAACGTCGAGAGCCGCCTGTCGGAACTGATCGGCCCCGCCGCCGGCCGCCTGCACACCGCGCGCTCGCGCAACGACCAGGTCGCGACGGACTTTCGCCTGTTCGTCCGCGACGTCATCGACGAGACCGAGGCGGCGCTCGCCGCGTTCCAGCAGGCGCTGGTCGAGCGCGCGCTGGAGCACGCCGGCACCGTGATGCCCGGCTTCACGCACCTGCAGACCGCCCAACCCGTGACCTTCGGCCATCATCTGCTGGCCTATGTCGAGATGGCCGCGCGCGACCGCGGTCGCTTCCAGGACGCGCGCAAGCGGCTCAACGAATCCCCGCTCGGCGCGGCCGCGCTGGCCGGCACCTCGTTTCCGATCGACCGTCACGCCACGGCGAAAGCGCTCGGCTTCGACCGCCCAATGGCGAACTCGCTGGATGCCGTGTCCGACCGCGACTTCGTGCTGGAGACGCTGTCGGCCGCCGCGATCTGTGCCGTGCACATGTCGCGCTTTGCCGAGGAGATCGTGATCTGGACCTCGCCACTGGTCGGTCTTGTCAAGCTCAGTGACAAGTTCACCACGGGCTCCTCGATCATGCCGCAGAAGCGCAACCCCGATGCCGCCGAGCTCGTGCGTGCCAAGACCGGCCGCGTCATCGGCGCGCTCAATGGCCTGCTGATCGTGATGAAGGGGCTGCCGCTCGCCTACCAGAAGGACATGCAGGAGGACAAGCAGGGCGCGATGGAAGGCTTTGCCGCGCTGTCGCTGGCGATCCGTGCCATGACCGGCATGGTCCGTGACCTCGTGCCCGACGAAACCAGGATGAAGGCGGCTGCGGGCGAGGGATACGCCACCGCGACCGACCTCGCCGATTGGCTGGTGCGGACACTCAAAATGCCGTTCCGCGAGGCCCATCACGTTACCGGCCGCATCGTCGCCAAGGCGGCCGAGGGCGGCATCGCGCTGCACGAGCTGCCGCTGGAAGAGATGCAGGCCATCGAGTCCAGGATGACCAAGGACGTGTTCGGCGTGCTCTCGGTCGAATCGTCGGTGAAGAGCCGCACCAGCTTCGGCGGCACTGCGCCGAAGAACGTGACGTCGCAGGCCAGGGCCTGGGCGAAGCGGCTGGAAAAAGAGCGAAAATCGGGCTGAGGGACAAAATTTCGCTGATGTTTCATGGTCATCCGGCTCTCGCCAGAGCGCGCCAATCTCTGTATGGTGCGCCCCGCGTAGTGGGGATCTCGTTGTGACGTCAAAGTTTCGCCCGGCCGGCTCGGGGTGGGCCATCATTGTCTTGAGCCTGACGGCGCTCGCGCTTGCCGGCTGTGGCCGCAAGGGCCCGCTGGACTTGCCGCCGACCGCGTCGACCACGGGTGCCGCACCGACCGATACCGAGGCCGAAGCCCAGAGGACGCCGAGCGTGTTCAACCCCACCTATGGTGTGGATGCAGCGCCCGCAGCGGGCAAGGGCAGCAAGAAACCGTTCATTCTCGACCCGCTCCTGGACGACAAGCCCGGCAGATAGGCTGGGGCAACTGAGCCAATGCCATGAACCATTTCGACTATCGCAACGGCGTGCTGCACGCCGAGGCGGTGAACCTGTCCGAGCTGGCCGCGACCGTCGGCACGCCGTTCTATTGCTATTCGACCGCAACGCTGGAGCGGCACTACCGCGTCTTCACCGAGGCCTTCGCGGGCGAGAAGGTGCTGGTCTGCTACGCCATGAAGGCGAACTCGAACCAGTCGGTGCTGCGCACGCTGGCCAAGCTCGGCGCCGGTGCCGACGTCGTCTCCGGCGGCGAGCTGAAGCGCGCGCTGGCGGCCGGCATTCCCGCCAGCAAGATCGTGTTCTCAGGGGTCGGCAAGACGGAAGCGGAGCTGCGCGCGGCGCTCGCCGCCGACATCCTCTGTCTCAACGTCGAATCCGAGCCGGAGCTCGAGCTGCTGTCGCGGTTTGCGACCGAGATGGGGAAGACCGCGCGGATTTCGCTCCGCGTCAATCCCGACGTCGACGCCGGCACGCATGCAAAGATCTCCACCGGCAAGTCCGAGAACAAGTTCGGCATCCCGATCGTGCATGCCCGCGAGGTCTATGCCCGCGCCGCGAAGCTGCCTGGAATCAAGGTGACCGGCACCGACGTCCATATCGGCAGCCAGATCACCGACCTCTCGGGTATGGAGACCGCGTTCCGGATCCTCTCCGAATTCGTGCAGACGCTGCGCTCCGACGGCCACGACATCAACCACGTCGATTTCGGCGGTGGCCTCGGCATTCCCTATGACATGGACCGCGAAGCCCCGCCGGAGCCTGCGGCCTATGCCGCGATGGTCAAGCGCGTCAGTCACAATCTCGGCTGCACGCTGATGTTCGAGCCGGGCCGCATGATCGTCGGCAATGCCGGCATCCTGGTCACGAAGGTAATCTACGTGAAGCACGGCGACGGCAAGAATTTCGTCATCATCGACGCCGCCATGAACGACCTCATCCGCCCGACGCTGTACGAGGCCCATCACGACATCCTGCCGGTGACGCAAGCCCCGAAGGGTGCCGCCACCATCATGGCCGACGTCGTCGGCCCGGTCTGCGAGACCGGCGACTATCTCGCGCTCGACCGCACGCTGCCGACGCCCGCGCCCGGCGACCTCCTCGCCATCATGACCGCCGGCGCCTACGGCGCGGTGCAGGCCGGCACCTACAACACCCGGCCGCTGGTGCCAGAGGTGCTGGTCAAGGACGACCAATACGCCGTGGTGCGTCCGCGCATCGAGGTCGAGCAGCTCATCGCGATGGACACGCCGGCGCCGTGGCTGTGAGGCCGCTACCAGAACCTCCAAAACAATCCCATGCACGGTAGACTGGGGGTTTTCGGAACGATGCGTGGTCGTCGGGCAAACCGGTTGAACTGTCGGGCAAATTCACCACGATCCCGCTGTTTCGTTGATCGTCAGTTTTTTCCGCCTACGATCACCCCGGCCTTCCGCTCGATCGGTTTGATCGCCGCGGTGAAGTCCGACTCTGCGCCTTCTGCGCTGATCACCGTTTCCCACAGCCGTCCGACCGCGTCCGCGACCTCCATCGACAGGCCGAGCTGCTTCATCTCCTCCAGCGCCAGCCGGACGTCCTTCACCATCAGTCCCGTGGCGAAGCCGAAATCGAAGCTGCGCGGCAGCACCGCGCGCGGAAACTTGTCGCGGCTCGCCGTGTTCATGCCGGATCCCGCGTTGATGACGTCGATCATCACGGCGGGATCGAGCCCGGCCTTCACGCCCATCACCACGGCTTCCGACGTCGCCACGATCGCGGTGGCCGACAGGAAATTGTTGGCCAGCTTCATGGTCTGGGCCGCGCCCGGCTTCTCGCCGATGAAGAAAACCTTTCCGATCACGTCGAGCGCCGGCTTGAGTAGCTCGAATTCGGCTTTCGGCCCCGACACCATCACCGCCAGCGTGCCCTTCTCGGCACCGCCGACGCCGCCGGAGACGGGACAGTCGATCTGAACGATGCCGCGCTGGGCGAGCAGCCCGTGAATCCTCGCGGCCATCGCCGAGCCGACGGTCGAGAGATCGACGAAGCGTTTGGCACGCTTGCCCTCGATCACGCCGTTGGCGCCGGTGGCAACGTCGAGCGAAGCTTGCAGTGAGGGCAGGCTCGCCATGACGGTCTCGGCCTGATCGGCGACGTCCTTCGGCGAGGTCGCGGCGCTGGCTCCGAGCGCCACGAGCTTGTCCGAGACGTCCTTGCGCGTGTCGAACACGACGAGCCTGTGCCCGGCCTCGATCAACCGCCGCGCCATCGGGAACCCCATGTTTCCGAGCCCGATGAATCCGATTTCCATGGTGTTTCCTTGTGATTGTTGTTCGACCATTCTCCACTCGTCATCCCGGGGCATCGCGAAGCGATGAGCCCGGGATCGATAACCTCGAGAGGGGGGCGTGGCGCGAAGGCGGTCACTCCGAGTTTCCGTAACCACATCCGCCTGTGGTTATGGATCCGGGCTCGCGCATTGCGCGCCCCGGGATGACCCCCGGATAGGTCTCACGCCTTGCCGTCGATCTCGGCGAACACCTCGCGCGCGATGCGGAAGCTGTCCACCGCGGCCGGCATGCCGCCGTAGATCGCGACCTGCATCAGGATCTCGCGGATCTCATCGCGGCTCACGCCATTGGTCAGCGCGCCCTTGAGATGGGCGCGAAACTCGTGCTGGCGGTTGAGGATCGCGATCATGGCGATGTTGAGCATGCTGCGGGTCTTGCGCGGCAGCTCCTCGCGTCCCCACACCGTGCCCCAGCAATATTCGTTGAGCATCTCCTGGAACGGACGGTTGAAATCGTCGACGTTCTTCAGGGCGTTGTTGACATAGGCCTCGCCCAGCACCGCTTTGCGGACTTCCAAGCCCTTGTCGTGCATCTTCTTGTCCATGGCGTTCCTCTCTCTGTTCGCATCTCTTCCGCGGGGATGGCGGGGGAAACTACGGGGTTGCGCCGCCCCAGTCACGTCCTCGTGTTATGCGGGAAAAGGGGGCTCTCCCGTCCAGGAACGGATGCCTCAGTGCTGCCGTTGTGATAGGCTCTGCTCGACCGGGCAACCTGGAGAGTTGATTGAACGGCGTCACCCCCGAGCCGTCAGACCCGATCCGCAGCAGTGAGGCGCTGTCGCGGCTGAAGCTGGCGCAGGCCCTCGAGCGGGCCACCTATGCCATCGCCTGGGAGCTTGCTTGGCCTCATGCGGCGCGCCTGTTGACCGTCGCCGGCCTGTTCCTGGTGGTGTCCTGGGCCGGCCTCTGGCTGGCGCTGCCGTCCGTCGCGCGGGCCGTTGGCCTTGTCCTGTTTGCCGCGATCGCGGCCGCCGCCCTGTTCCCGCTGATTCGCTTCCGCTGGCCGAACCGCGATGAAGCGCTGGCCCGGCTCGACCGGGGCTCGGGCATCCGTCACCGCCCCGCCACCACGCTCACGGACACGCTGACCTCGCAGGACCCGGTGGCGCAGGCGCTGTGGCACGCGCAGCGCGAGCGCACGCTGGCCTCCCTCAAGCGCATCCGCGCCGGGTTGCCGCATCCGCGGCTCGCGCTGCACGATCCCTGGGCGCTGCGCGCCCTCGTCATGGTGATGCTGGTTGCGACCTTCTTCGCCGCCGGCGACGAGCGCGCGATGCGGCTTGGCGCGGCCTTCAACTGGAACGGGGTGCTGGCGCCGGCCAATGTCCGCGTCGATGCCTGGGTGACGCCGCCGCTCTACACTGGCAAGCCGCCGGTCATCCTGTCGGCCGCCAACAAAGAAGCCGCGGCGTTGCCGCCCAGCGGACCATTGGCCGTCCCTGCCGGCTCGACGCTGATCGTGCGCTCCTCCGGCGGCAGCCTCGACGTCGCCGTCTCCGGCGGCCTCAAGGAGGTCGCCCCGACCGAAGCCAGCCCCAAGGGTACCAACGAAAGGCACTTCGCCATCTCCGGCGACGGTACCGCGCATGTCCGGGCGCCAACGGGCCAGCCGCAATGGGCGTTCACGGCAACGCCGGACCGGCCGCCAACGATTGCGCTCGCCAAGGACCCGGAGCGCCAGGCGCGTGGTGCGTTGCAGCTCTCCTACAAGATCGAAGACGATTACGGCGTCACCGGCGCCGAGGCGAAGTTTGCCCCGCGATCGGCCGATGCCAAGGATGGGGTCAAGGATGACGTCAAGGACGGCACCAAGGCTGCGGCGGGAGACGGCGACACCAAGGCGGCGCCGCGTCCGCTGTTCCAGCCGCCGCAGTTTGCGCTGGCCCTGCCGAATGCGCGGACCCGCAACGGTGTCGGACAGTCAGTGAAGGATCTCAGTGAAGATCCCTATGCCGGCGCCGAGGTCACGCTCACCCTTACGGCCAAGGACGAGGCCGGCAACGAGGCCATGAGCGAACCGTTCAACATGCGCCTGCCCGAACGGCTCTTCACCAAGCCGCTGGCGCGTGCGTTGATCGAGCAGCGTCGTATCCTCGCGCTCGACGCCAACAAGAACTCCGACGTGTATGCCGCGCTCGACGCGCTGATGATCGCGCCCGAAATGTTCACGCCGGAGCCCGGACAATATCTCGGCCTGCACAGCGTGGCCCGGGAGCTCGAGTCCGCGCGCACCGACGATGCCCTGCGCGAGGTCGTAGCGAGCCTGTGGGCGCTCGCGGTGACGATCGAGGACGGCAAGATCTCCGACGTCGAGAAAGCGTTGCGCGCGGCCCAGGACGCGCTGAAGCAGGCGTTGGAGCGCGGCGCGAGCGACGAAGAGATCAAGAAGCTCACGCAGGATCTGCGCCAGGCGCTGAACGATTTCATGCGCCAGCTTGCCGAGCAGTTCCGCAACAACAATGATCCGCAGCAGCTGGCCCGGCCGCTCGACCCGAATACCAAGGTTCTGCGCCAGCAGGACCTGCAGAACATGATCGACCGCATGGAGCGCCTGTCGCGCTCGGGCGACAAGGATGCCGCCAAGCAATTGCTCGAGCAGCTCCAGCAGATGCTGGAGGGTCTCCAGATGGCGCAGCCGGGGCAATCCGGCGAGAGCGACATGGAGCAGGCGCTCAACGAGCTCGGCGACATGATCCGCAAGCAGCAGCAATTGCGCGACAAGACTTTCAAGCAGGGCCAGGATTCCCGCCGCGACCGCTCGCGCGGCAAGCAGCAGGGCGATCAGTCCATGTCGGAACTGCAGCAGGACCAGCAGGGGCTGCGCGACCGCCTCAAGAAGCTGCAGGAGGAGCTTGCCAAGCGCGGCCTCGGGCAGATGGGAGAAAAGGGGCAGAAGGGCCAGCAGGGACAGAAGGGTCAGCAAGGCGACCAAGGCCAGCCCGGCCAGAACGGCGATCAGGACGGCGATCAGGGCGATGACGACGGCAGCCTGGATGCCGCCGACGGTGCCATGGGCGATGCGGGATCGAGGCTGGGCGAGGGCAACGCCGACGGAGCCGTGGACTCGCAGGGCAAGGCGCTCGACGCGATGCGCAAGGGCGCGCAGAAGTTGGCCGAGGCGATGCAGCAGGGCGATGGTGACGGCCAGGGCAACGGCCCCGGCCAGCGCGCCGGCCGTCAGCAGAGCGGCGGCAACCAGACCGACCCGCTTGGCCGTCCGCTGCACGGGCGCGAATATGGCGACGATTACACGGTCAAGATCCCCGGCGAGATCGATACCCAGCGTGTCCGCCGCATTCTCGAAGAGCTCCGCCGCCGCCTCGGCGACCCCTCGCGCCCGCAGATCGAGCTCGACTATATCGAGCGGCTGCTGAAGGAGTTTTGAGGCGCACTAGTAGCCCGGATAAGCGAAGCGATATCCGGCGCTGCCGGTCCCGCATCTCGCTGCGCTCATGCGGGCCGCGAATGGCTGCTGCTACCCCTTCCTGGCCGCCAGCGCATCGGCCACCGCGGTGCGGATGTCCGCCACCGAGAACGGCTTGGTGACGACGTCATGCACCAGCGCATTCAGGTTCGAGGCGCGCTCGCGCTGGTCGGCAAAGCCGGTCATCAGCAAGATGGTCAGATCAGGGAAATCGCGCGCGACGGAGAGCGCCAGCGCGATGCCGTCCATCACCGGCATTTGGATGTCCGTGAGCAACAGGTCGAAGTCGCCGCCCTCGCGGGTCAGGATCTCCAGGGCCTCGGCGCCATCCTGGGCGGTGACGATCTCGTGGCCGTCCATGGCAATGGCGCGCGCCACCAGCGTGCGCATCGAATCCTCGTCGTCGGCGATCAGGATTTTCGGCATCAGACCAACCTTGGGATCAATCTCCCCCGAGGGGGCGATTATACGCTGCCGCCGGCAATGTCGCGCCGATTGAAGAAGCGAACGTCGATATTCCGGCCCTCCGGCGGCGGCGAGGCCAGGCGCGAGCGGAAGAAGGCGCGCTCGCCGGGCCGGAGCACGGTCTGTTCCAGCACCGTATTCCAGGCGTAGATTTCCGCCCCTTGCGCGTCACGCACGGCAAAGCGCAGGCGCGGAATGTCGAGCGGCTTCTTGCCCTGCCCCACGATCACGCCCTCGATCACCAGCACCTGCTTACCGTCCACGGTTTCGCTGGAAAGCTTGACGTCCTTGAAGGCGAGGCCGCGCAGATTCACCTCGAGCCCGACCATCTTGTAGAACGCCGCCGTCTGGGGCAGCAGCCGCACCACGTCGCCGCGCCAGATCACCAGGGCCAGCACCAGCGCGCCCATCGCGGCGCAGGCGGTCGGCAGGCCGAGATAGGATTTGCGCGGAGCAGGTGTCGCGAGGGGGCGGCTCACCCGCGCGCCGCGGCGGCTGAACAGGCCGCGGAACCAGGACTGGTGCTGCACGCCGACGGCCTCTTCCTCGGCCTGCCGGGCCGCCGCCGCCCATTCGTCCTCGGTGTCGCGGGCCTGCTCCTCCGGCCAGTCGCTGGCGATCGAGGGGCTGTCGACGACCGGCGCCTCGGCGGAGCCGTCGTCCTGGGCATAGGAGTTCCATTGCTCGGCGAGGTCGGACTGGTCGTCGGCTCGGCTGGCAGCGGCCATCGCGGGAACGGACGCCTCCTCGATGGCGTCCTCGGCATGGGCGATCCAGGTCTCCTTGCAGCGGGAGCAGCGGACCGCTCGTCCGTTCGCCCCAAGGCTCGCGAGCTTGATGGCGTAGGATGTCATACAATGGGGGCAGACGATATGCATGGACGAGCCTTGATGCATGAACGAAGTCGTGGACCGGTCTTGACGCTGCCACGGTCGTGGAGAACCGGGCGCCCTTCATGCTACAGGGCGACCGTTAACGAACCGGAAACCATAACGGCGGCAAAACCCGTTGATCGCGCCCGGCGGAGCGCCGCAATGCGAGCCGCATCCCCTCTCGAACGGAGCTGAGCTTGGTTCGGTTCGAAAATGTCGGATTGCGTTACGGCCTGGGGCCGGAGATCCTGCGCGATCTCAGCTTCCATATCCCGGCGCATTCCTTCCAGTTCCTCACCGGACCGTCGGGTGCCGGCAAGACCTCCCTGCTGCGCCTGTTGTTCCTGTCGCATCGGCCGACGCGGGGTCTCGTCAATCTGTTCGGCCACGACATCTCGCAGCTCGGCAAGGACGAGATCGCGGATTTGCGCAAGCGCATCGGCATCGTGCTCCAGGATTTCCGTCTGCTCGACCATATGACGACCTACGAGAACGTCGCGTTGCCGTTCCGCGTGATGGGCCGCAGCGAGTCGAGCTACCGCAAGGAGGTGATCGACCTGCTGCGCTGGGTTGGACTCGGCGACCGCATGGACGCGTTGCCGCCGATCCTGTCGGGCGGCGAGAAGCAGCGCGCGGCGATCGCGCGTGCCGTAATCTCGCGGCCGCAGCTGCTGCTCGCGGACGAGCCGACCGGGAGCGTCGATCCGACGCTCGGCCGCCGCCTCTTGCGGCTGTTCATCGAGCTCAACAAATCAGGCACCGCCGTCATCATCGCGACCCACGACATCGGCCTGATGGACCAGTACGAGGCGCGGCGCCTGGTGCTGCATCAGGGACGGCTGCACGTCTATGAGTAGGACCGACGAGCGCGGCGTGCTGATCGACCTCGGGCAGGAGCGTCCGCAGCTTCCGGCCAAGGCGCGCAACATGTCGCCGATCGTGCCGCGCGCCTCGATCCACGGCAGGGCGCTGGTCGCCGTCGTCGCCATCATGACCTTCCTCGCCTCGATGGCCACGGGGTCGGTACTGCTGGTGAGCGCCTCCGCCGCCGAATGGCAGTCGGACGTCGCGAGCGAGATCACCATCCAGATTCGTCCGCAGGCCGGCCGTGATCTCGATCGCGACACCGCGGCGGTGACCGAGGCGATGCGCACGCAAGCCGGCATCGTCGAGGTCAGACCGTTCACAAGGGACGAGAGCGGCAAGCTGCTCGAACCCTGGCTCGGCACCGGGCTGTCAATGGACGATCTGCCGGTGCCGCGCATGATCATCGCCCGCGTGCAACCGGGCACGCCGCTCGATCTCGGCGTCTTGCGCGCGCGCGTCACCGAAGTCGCGCCGAGCGCGAGCGTCGACGATCATCGTGCCTGGATCGAGCGCATGCGCTTGATGACGAACGCGACCGTTCTGGCCGGCCTCGGCATCCTCGCGCTCGTCATCATCGCCACCATCATCTCGGTCTCTTTCGCGACCCGCGGCGCCATGGCGGCGAACCGTCCGATCGTCGAGGTCCTGCATTTCGTCGGTGCCGGCGACCGCTACATCGCCAACCATTTCCTGCGTCATTTCCTCAGGCTGGGCCTCGAGGGCGGCGTGATCGGCGGCGGTGCCGCCATGCTGCTGTTCGGCTTCTCCGAGTCCATCGCCGGCTGGTTTTCCGGTACCCCCGTCGGCGACCAGTTCGCCGCGCTGCTCGGCACCTTCTCGTTGCGGCCGTCCGGCTACATCGTGCTCGCCGTCCAGGCCGTGCTGATCGGTGCCATCACCGCGGTCGCCTCGCGTCAGACGCTGTTCGCGACGCTGAACGACGTCGACTAGTTGAGAAACCGGACTCCACTTCGCCTCAAAACGTCATAAAATCACTTAGGGAAGGGACTACCGACATCGCATGACCGCGCCGACCGACGATCAATCGCCGAAACTGCCGCGCGGCTGGCTGCGCGCGACCATCGTATCGATGATCGCGCTTGCCTTCGTCGGCGCGGCGGCGGGCTTCATTGCGTTCCTGGCGCAATTGCGCGGGGCCGAGAAGGTGCCGGATCGCAAGGCGGACGGCATCGTGGTCCTGACCGGTGGCTCCTCGCGGGTGTCGGACGCGATGGAGCTGCTCGCAGCCGGCTATGGCAGGCGGCTCCTGATCTCCGGCGTGCATCCGCCCTCGACGGCGAGCGACATCTCCCGCACCTTGCCGGAAAACCAGTCCTTCATGACCTGCTGCGTCGACCTCGACCGCACCGCGCTCACGACCCGCGGCAATGCCGCAGAGGCGCGGCGCTGGGCCGATGGGCGCCGGTTCGAATCGCTGATCGTGGTCACCTCCAACTATCACATGCCGCGCGCGCTGGTGGAATTCTCGCATGCGATGCCGCAGACGACGCTGATCCCGTTTGCGGTGGTCGGCGACAAATGGCGCGAGGAGCCGTGGTGGACCTCGGGCTCGACCTTGCGGTTGCTCCTGTCGGAGTACGTCAAGTACGTCGCGGCAGAGCTCAGGGTCCGGCTGGAGGATTTCGGGATTGACCTTTGGCCCGAGATGTCGGAGCAGCCTGCAGGCCAGAAGCCGAAGCGGCCCGCCACCGCGCAGGCCAATTGACGGGCAATTGATCGGACCATCGATGTTCTTGATTTTCCTGCGCTCGCTCGTGTTCAACGTGCTGTTCTACGCGGTGCTGGTGTGCTTGGCGATCGTGGCGCTGCCGACCTTCGCACTGCCGCCGCGCGCGATGCTGACGGTCGCCGAATGGTGGGCGAAGGCAACGCTGTTCCTGATGCGCGTGGTCTGCAACATCAAGGTGGAATTCCGGGGCGTCGAGAACATTCCGAAAGGCCCGCTGCTGATCGTGGCCAAGCATCAGTCGTTCTGGGAGACGTTCGTGCTGCCGGGATTCTTCCACCGACCGATCTTCATCCTGAAGCGCCAGCTGATGCAGATTCCGGTGTTCGGTCAGTTCCTGGTCAAGACCGGAATGATCGCGATCGACCGCAATGCCGGCGTGAAGGCGCTGCTCGACATGACGCGGCGGGCGCGCGAGGCCGTGCGCAGCGGAAAGCAACTCGTCATCTTTCCGGAAGGCACGCGCCGCGCGCCGGGCGCGCCGCCCGATTACAAGACCGGCTTTGCCCAGATCTATTCGTCCTGCGGCGTACCGTGCCTGCCGGTCGCGCTCAATTCCGGTCTGTTCTGGCCCCGCCGCACCTTCATGCGCTATCCGGGCACGCTGTTGGTGGAATTCCTCGCGCCCCTGCCGCCGGGCCTGCCGAAGGACGAGTTTCTCGCGCGCGTGCAAGCCGACATCGAGGAGGCGACCGGCCGTCTCGTCGAAGCGGGCCGGAAAGAGCAGGAGCAGTTGATCGGCTCCGCGCCGAGCTACGCGCCGATTGGCGGCTGAGGTCGCGGCTCGCCTGCCGCCCCGATTCAATCTGCCGGCTCGGCCGTGTCCTTCTATTCGGTCGTGATGATCCTGACGACGTCCGTCTGCGGGTGCCGGCAGTTCTGGGCGGCAAAATCCGCACTGATCGGAATGTTCGTCTCGTCCTTGCTGGCCTCCGTCGTCGCGGCCTTTGCGACGGCCGGCATGTCGTTGATGCCCAGCAGCACGGCGGTGCAGACGGCGTTCGGCACGGAATACAGGTCGATGACCCACCGTCTGCCTTCCTTCTGAATTCCGACCTCGCCCCACGGCAACGACAGCCGGTTCTTCTCCACCAGAACGTCCGGGACGGCGACGCCTGCCTCGCGCAACGTCCGCAATTCGGTTCGTCCGTTGGTCCTGATGCCTGACTGCTTCAGCGCGCCGACGAGCTGTGCGGCAGCCGCGACCACTTCGCTGGGAGACACCTGCCGCGCAGCCGGCTTGTTCGCTCCGGCACGGTCGGAGACGATGATGCGAACGAACCCCTGACGAGCATCCGAACAGGACTGCTTGATTTCTTCCGGCGGTGCCGGAGCAGCCATTTCGTCCTTGGAATCGGAGGTGGTCGCGATCCGGGCGACGCCCGGGAGCCGATTGACACCGAGCAGAAGCGTCGTACAGGCGTCCTCGGAAACGGAATGGAAGTCGATGACCCATTCCAATCTGTCCTGCGTGACGGCAAACTCGCCCCAAGGGCCGGCCAATTCGCCATCGTCGGTCAATATCTCGGGAACGGCGATGCCGCTCTCGCGCAATTCAGCCAGCGTCATGCGCTGCTGCCGCGTGACTTCGGGAGCCTTCAAGCCGCCGATCATGGTGGAGATCTCGGCAACCACGCGATCGGCTGACGTCTTGTCGACCGGGATTTCGGCGAGCTGCCCGAATGCGTCGACCACGAACACTCTGAGCTCGCGTTTTCGAACCGAGCCGAGACATTCCTCGGCGAGGAGCAGCGTGAATGTATTGGCTTCGTCGTTCACTTCGAGATCGGTCGTCCGCGCCGCGCCGCAGAAGCGGTCGTCCAGGGCAACCAGAACGTTGCGCGTCTCGCCGTCCTGTTGTCCTCCGGAGAGGCGCACGTCGATGCGCTCGGAGTCCGGGACCGCCGTACGCCGCACGCCGTTCGGTCCGAGGATCTGGGCGGTGGCGTCGGGCATCAGGGTCGACTTGAACGCGCTGACGGGACGGCCGATGTAGTCCCGGAACTCCCCGAAGCCGTAGAGGTCCGCGCTCGACGTTCCTGTCCCGAACCAGTGGATTCGCCGCTTCAGCGTCGGATCGGCGCGATGCGCGGTGGCCGTGACGGTCGCGGCCGGAGCCGCCGTCCGGATCGCGTTGAGGAGCGACGTGCCCTGAAGGTCGGCCGGCCGGGTGAGGCCAAGCTGGTCGAGGATGGTCGGATAGACATCGATCGTCTTGGCTTCTCCGAGCGCGACGCGCGCATCGCTCTGTCCCGGCAATTTCACCAGAAGCGGGACCGCCGAGATGTCGGGCCTGTGCGAGACGTTGGGACGGCGCGGCCACTCGCCCGGCCAGAGCGAAACGCCGTGATCCGCCACCACCCAGATCATCGAGTTGTCGTACGCGCCGGTCGACTTCAGGCGGGCAATGGCCTCGCCGAGCAGCTTATCCGCATGCATGGATTGCAGCAGGTGCGCCTGGTAGTCGTGCATGACCCTCGCGTCGTCGGAGCCGAGCCGCGTGATCTTGCGATCGAGCGAGATGTAGTCGCCCCATCGCGACAGCGGATAGGGCTTGCCCGACGGATAGTGGTTCCAGGCGTTGTGGGGGTAGATGTTGTGATAGACGGCGAGGAACGGTTGTTGCGCGCCGCCCAACGCGGCCATGAAACGCTGGTGATGAGCGATGCCGTGCGGCGAAGTGGCGACGTCTTCGCCGAACCGATTGTGCTGCCGGTCGATGGGTGGGAGCTCGGCGCCGAACCGTGGCAGGGCGGCGATATGGCCGTAGATGATCGCGATATCGCGCGCGATCCCGCGCGTCCGCTCCGTGAACGAGGAGTCGGGGGCGTCTCCGCTTTGGGCGAAGGGGTTGAGATTGGTGATGATCTGGAGATCCAGCACGTTGTAGCTGGCGCCCAAAGTGTAGAAGATGTTCTGCGGGTAGATCGCATACGTCGCCGGCACGCCTTTGCGCAGCCTTCCGGCCATGATCGCAGGGACCGCGGCCTCGGTTTCTCCCGACACCGAGCGCGCATCGGCAAACCACGTGCTGTTCTGCGAGAGTCGATGGAAGTTCGGAAATTTCTCCTTGTCGATCATTCCCTCGCCATCGAGGATCGTGGTGAGCGGAAGTTCGTCAAAGACGATGAACACGATGTTGGGCCGCCCCGCCATCTCGATCGTCGGTGGCGGCGGCACTTTCGACAGCCGGATCACGCCGAGTTCGTAGCCGCGGAAGAGCATCAAGGCCGGAAAGGCGATCGTCAGCATCCCGAGGAGTCGAACCGCGCCGCGCAAGCCGGGCTTCGACAGAAGAAGCCAGGCCAAGCCGAGCGCGAGCGCCGGGAGCGCTATGCCCACGATACCGCTGGAGATCGGAATATAGGGCGCCTGCCGTGCCAATTGCCGGAACACCCCGGTGACGGCGAGCCAGATGTAGCTCGAGAAGACGATGAACGCCAAAGCGAGACCCAGGCCCCGGTGCAGCCGGAAGCCAAGCCAGACCACCAGATAGGTCAGGACCGGCGGCACCAGATAGATGAGCAGGATCCATACTGCGAACTCCGGCCCGCTCGTTCGCCAAGCCACGAAGAAGTTCAGGTTCGTGCCGGTGACGGAGTAGAACGGTTGCGCGATCGCCATCGCCGCGAGTGCCAGATGCAGCAGGAAGGACGTCGGCTGGACCGGCGCGCCGCGGTCCCGCGCGGGAAGCGCGATCATGCGGCGGCCTCCGCGCCGAACTCGAATATCCGCTCCAGGAAGTCCCGCATTGGAATGTTCGGGGAGATGACCATGTGATGTATGAGCGCCAGGCACAGGATCAGATCGGGTCCGGCGCGGCGTTCGAACGACTTGCTTTCGCGGCCGCGCCAGCCCTGGTCAGGCGAGGTGTTGCTCAAGCGCATGACGAGGGGCGTGATGTTGCCCGGTTGCGGCGGCTTGGTGCGGCGATAAGGTGAAATAGAACCCCAGCCCCAGCGCAAGCGTGCCTGCGATGTTTTCGAGGCTGCCGAGCATCTCCAGTCCTCCGCAATCCTTACACGAATATGACAAGGTCTACCCTCGGGCAGGGTCCTTTGCAATTCGCGTCAGCAGCTCGGTACCCTGGTTTTCGGCATCGAACGACGTCTTCCGAACGTCGAGCGGACGATGTTTCTCAACGAAAACAAAGTGTTGCGCTTGGATCTCGCCGGATCATGCCTCGGGCGTCGTCGGTGCACGAGGATTGCCTGTGTGGTGGTCGTGCAACATCGCCGCAAGTTGATGCAGCTGCGAGTCGCGAAAGCCCTCGGCTTCGATCGCCTTCACCGTTGCGGTGACGTAGTCGCGGTTGGCGCCTGACTGGCCGTGGCCCTGGACGACATGGCGGTGCTGCTCGGCAAGCGACAGCCGGCCGGCATATTGCACATGGCCGCGATCGACGACGTAGGCGAGCGCGGAGACGCGCTGGCGCGCATCGTTCTCCAGCCACACCGAGCGCATCACCTCGCGATACACCGAGGTGACCTGCTCGCGGGCGCGCAAATACGCAACGACCTCGGTGCGGTTCTTCTCGGCTACGCGGAAGGCGATGCCGCGGCAAGCGCCGCCGCGGTCGAGGCCGAGCACCAGGCCCGGCTTTTCCGGCGTGCCGCGATGCACGAAGGAATAGACGCAGAGCGCGCGGTGTTCGCCGACCAGCCGCGCGGGGACGCGTTCCTCGAACTCGAAGCCCGGCCGCCACATCAGCGAACCGTAGCCGAACACCCAGAGGTCGCCCTTGGCGGTGGAGACGGAGGGGAGGGTGATTTCGGACATTTCGGGCACGGCTACCAGAACGAAGATCGCAAGCGAAGCGAATTCTCCGCCTTTCGCCGCAGGCCGCCCTCGCTTACATTTGCCAAAATCGGGCGTCAAAGGGTCGCTGCATGTCCAATATGACCGTTGCCGCAGGCCGCCGCTCCCGTTGGGGCCTTTTCATCGCCCCCATTTTCGTTCTGGTCCTCGCCGTCGCGTGGAGCTGTTTCTGGTTCTATGCAGCCTCGCAAGCCGAAGTGGCCGCAGACGCCTGGCGGGCGCAGGAGGCCAAGGCCGGCCGCATCTATGATTGCGCCAAGCGCTCGATCGCGGGCTTCCCGTTCCGCTTCGAGGTCCAATGCTCCGGCGCCAGCGTCGCCCTGGTCTCGCAGAACGCGAGCAAGACGCCGTTCACGGCGAAGCTCGACAACATCCTGGTCGTCGCCCAGGTCTACGATCCCAAGCGCGTCATCGCCGAATTCTCCGCGCCGGCGACGCTGATCGACGGCATCACGCAAAACACCTTCATGGTCAATTGGAGCATGGGCCGCGCCAGCGTCGCCGGCCTGCCGGCCGTCCCGGACCGTGCCTCGATCGTGTTCGACGACCCCATCCTCAACCGTCTCGACGGCAGCGTGCAGGTGCCGCTCGCGCGGGCCAAGCAGATCGAGTTGCACGGGCGCCTCGCGGAGGGATCTTCGCCGGATCGTCCCGTGATCGAGACCGTGCTCCATGTCGCGCAGGGCAGCATCCAGGGCGTGCATCCGCTGCTTGCCGAGCCGTTCGAGGCCGACACACGGGCGAAGATCACCGGCCTCACCGACCTCACGCCAAAGCCCTGGCCGCAGCGCTTCCGCGAGATCCAGGCCGCCGGCGGTCATATCGAGATCGTGCAGTCGCGGATCCAGCAGGGCGAGACGATCGCGGTCGCCGCCGGCACGCTCGGCCTGTCGCCCAATGGCCGGCTCGACGGCGAATTGCAGATGACGGTGACGGGCCTCGAGCGCGTGATCCCGGCGCTCGGCATCGAGAAGATGCTCGAGGAAGGCGTGCCGCAGGCCACGCTGGACCGCCTTGCGCCGGGCGTGAAGTCGCAGGACCTCAACAATTTGTTCGGGGCGCTCGACCGCGCCGTGCCCGGGCTCGGCAAGGTCATCAAGCAGAACGCCAATGCGGGCGTCGCGGCCGGCATCAATTCGATCGGCAGCGAGACGACGCTGGAAGGCAGGAAGGCGCGAAGCTTCCCGCTGAAATTCGTCGACGGTGCCGTGCTGCTCGGCCCGGTCAAGGTCGGCCAGATCCCGCCGCTGTATTGAAACATCTCTCTCGTCATTCCGGGGCGATCGTAGCATCGCGCCCGGAATCCATTTCACCGCGTGCGCAGTGGCCTGATGAATTCCGGGCTCGCCCTTCGGGCGCCCTGGAATGACCGGCGAAACTACGGCTTCTTCAGCGCGCCATGCTGGCGGCCGAAATCGGGCGCCGCCGAATCCTGGCCGATCTCGACGATGCCGCGGCGGATGGCGCGGGTGCGGGTGAAGTGGTCGAACAGGGC
>JAEYTQ010000461.1 GCA_023433965.1 Pseudomonadota bacterium
GACGCCGTCGGGACCGGCGACCAGCGCCTTCATCGCATCGGAATATTTGGTGCCGAAATAGAAGATCTGGCCGACCTCGATGCCGCGGGTGTTGACCCGCTTGTCCACGGGGACCTCCTGCTCGAACCTTGCGGCGTCGTGGACGTCTTCCGTCGCGGCGTAGAGCGAGGTCCATTGCTTGATGATCGGCGTGAGGTCGCTCTCATAGTCGACGTCTTCGCCCGGCACTGGCAGGTCGAGCACGTCGCGATTGATGAAGACGCCGGATTCTCCGGTTTCGGCGAGCACGATGAATTCGTGGCTGAGATCGCCGCCGATCGGGCCGGTCTCGGCGCGCATCGGGATCGCCTTCAGCCCCATCCGCGCAAAGGTTCGCAAATAAGCGACGAACATCTTGTTGTAGGCGACACGCGCCGCCGCCTCGTTGAGGTCGAAGGAATAGGCATCCTTCATCAGAAACTCGCGGCCGCGCATCACGCCGAAACGCGGACGCTGCTCGTCCCGGAACTTCCATTGAATATGATAGAGATTGAGCGGCAGGTTCTTGTAGGACTTCACGTAGGCGCGGAAGATCTCGGTGATCATTTCCTCGTTGGTCGGCCCATACAGCAGCTCGCGCTTGTGGCGGTCGGCGATGCGCAGCATCTCTGGACCGTAGGCGTCGTAGCGGCCGCTCTCGCGCCAGAGGTCGGCGAGCTGCAACGTCGGCATCAAGACCTCGATAGCGCCGGAGCGGTCCTGCTCCTCGCGCACGATCTGCTCGATCTTCTTGAGGACGCGAAAGCCGAGCGGAAGCCAGGCATAGATGCCGGCGGCCTCCTGCCGGATCATGCCCGCGCGCAGCATCAGCCGATGCGAGACGATCTCCGCCTCTTTCGGATTTTCCTTCAGAATGGGCAGAAAGAACCGCGACAGGCGCATGGCAATACTCTGTGAATCAGTGCTCGCCCGCAGTGAAACCGGATTGAGAGCAAAAACACAAGGCCATGAATGAGGAAAAGCCGCTAAGGCAGCGGAATCCTTGTCATTCTTCCGTCAGCTTCAAGTTTGGCTCGAACGTCACAGCGGCGCCCCTTCCGGAGCGCCGGCTCCAATGTCCTGAAGCGCCGCCTGCTCGAAACAGGTCACCGTCCTATAGGCGCCTCCGGCCGACCGGGTCTCACTTCATCTTCATTCCGGAATGATCCGGCGTTTTCTTCATGTCCCCGTGACCCGAGTGTCCGGCCTCGCCCGGCGCCTGGGCGCCGACGCCCTGGACCTCGAGGGACACGGCGACCTTGCCGGCCTTCTCGAACTGAAGGGTCACCGGAACCTTGTCGCCTTGTTTGAACGGGCCCTTCAGTTCCTGGAGCATCAGATGATTGCCTCCGGGGGCGAGTTTCACCGTCTTGCCGGACTCGATCGTCAATCCCTTGTCGAGCGCGCGCATCTTCATCACGCCATTGTCCATCGCCATCTCGTGAATCTCGGACTTGCCCGCGATGTCCGCGGAAACGCCGACCAGCCGGTCCGCCGCCGCTCCCTTGTTCTGGATGGTGAGATAGCCGCCCGCGACCTTGGCGCCGCCCGGCGTCGCACGGCTCCAGGCCTGCGAGATCACGAGGTCGCCGGCCTTGACCTCGTCGGCGGCCGCCGGCGCCGCGCAGGTCGCAAGAGCGAACGCAACGAGCAGCACATTTTTCAAACTTGTCTTCATATCGGTATTCCTTCTTCGTGGAGACAGAACTTCAGTGTTTGGAGCGTTGCTGCGCCGACCATGTCTCGAGATCAGGGATCTCGGCGGAGCCTTCGATCGTCGTAACCGTCCCGTCGCGCGAGAACAGCATCGTCCTGGGGATGTCGCCTTGCCAGGCCGGATCGATCTCGAATCGCAGGCGTTCGACGAAACCGTCGCTGAAGATGAAGTTCTCGGTCGACGATAGTCCCGCCTTGTCCAGCATCGATTGCGTTGCGGCCGGCAGGTTCGGCACGAGATCGGCGCTGATCGTGACGACATCGATCTCGGGGTGGTCCTTTGCGAACTTTCCAAGCAGCGGCAGCTCGACCTTGCAAGGACCGCAGGTCACGCCCCAGAAGTGCACGAGCATCGGACGTCCCGAATGGCCCTTCAGAATGCTCTGCCAGGTGCCGCGTTCGAATGGCTTGAGAGCGGCAGGCGCTCCGAATGCGGACGCCGATGCGATCAGGATACCCAGCCCTACAATGCCTGCAAATCGGCGCCTCATGGTTGATCCTCGATCGCTGTGAGACGATAGCCGTCGGCTTTCGTCATCCATGACAGATACACTTGCCGCCCATTGGCGACGAGCAAGGGATGGTCGGACGTGTCGCTCGTGCTCGATATCGTCTTCGGCGGCGACCAGGACTCGCCGTCATCGCGGGAGATCGTCATCTGTACCGAGGTCTTCTCGCCGTCGAACTCCTTCCAGACCATCACCGTTCTCGCGGAACTCGCGAGCACGAAGGGACGCGCCGGATTGCGGCCCGGTTGTCCCAGGGGCATCGGCGCAGAGAACGTGCGGCCTTCGTCACGCGAATGCGCATAGAACAATCCCTTCCGCGCCTTGCCGTTCGTGTACCAGGCGACGTGATAGGTTCCGTTCGGCGCAACGGTGAGGCTCGGCCCGTGATGCGGGCAGGCGTTGATCTGCCAATCGTCAGTGCTGACCCGGCGAACTTCGCCTGATGTCGCCGAGTCGGCGAAGGTCATGACCGCATGATCGCGCACGCCGCCGGCGAAGATGT
>JAEYTQ010000502.1 GCA_023433965.1 Pseudomonadota bacterium
GGGACATTTGTAGCAACGACGGAAGTTTGAATGAGCAAGAAACGTCTGAATGAAAAGAAGATCGCAAAAGACGCGCACAGTGTTTGCGTCTACTGCGGCTCGGGGCTGGGTCTCAACCCGGCCTATAGGGAAGCGGCCAGGGTCCTTGGCAAGTCGCTCGCCGAAAGCAATATCGGTCTCGTCTACGGGGGCGGCAGCCTCGGCCTCATGGGAGAGGTCGCCCGCGCGACGCTCGAGCACGGCGGAAGCGTCACGGGCATCATCCCGAGCTTTCTCGTCGAGAAGGAAGCGATGCTGCGCGATGTCGACGAAATCATTGTCACCGAGAACATGCACCAGCGTAAGCAGCTGATGTTCGATCGGTCGAGCGCGTTCGTCGCTCTCCCCGGCGGAATCGGCACGCTCGAGGAACTCGTCGAACAGCTGACCTGGGTGCAGCTCGGGCGTCATGCGAAGCCGGTTGTCGTCGCCAATATCGACGGCTTCTGGACCCCGTTCCTGAAGCTGCTGACCCACATGAAGGCCGATACCTTCATCCGCCCGGGTCTCGACGTAAGCTTCACGGTCGTTGACGACGCGGCGAAGATCGTACCGGCGATAGTCAGCACCTGGGGCGATAAGGCAGCGCCGGCGGACGAGGCCGTTCTGGCGAGGTTCTGAAGACGAGCGCTATCCGAGCAGTTCGTATCGCACAGGGTTCGCCGGACATGCGGAGAACCCACACTGCAGGAGGACGCCCACCGCGTTCAGCGCCACAAGCGCCATGATCAGCCATATGGCGACGTCTTCGAACAAGCTGCGAGACGGCTTGGGATCTGTTGCAGCCTGTTGAGGGCCGCACACAAGCATCGCCCCTGCGGCCATGATAGCGCCGCAGAAGGCGACGAACGCCCAGGTATAGAAGTGCAGGCCCCAGAGCGTGGAGCCGTAGCCCGGATCGCCCGGCAGGATGTGCAGAAGCATTTGCCGGGACGCGACCCCCGCCCCGACCAGGGCGGCTATGATGACCAGCCCCAGATATTGCGGCTTCGGTCCATTGCGGATGGCGAGGATCGGGCCCACCGCCAAAGCCGCAAATCCCACCCGCTGCAGCAGGCAGAGCGGGCACGGCAGCTCACCGCGGTCGAGCTGCCAATAGAAGGCTACCATCAGAACACCGGAGATGACGTAAAGCGCCAGTGCGTTAAGGGTGACGGCCGTCTTGGAGCTCATTTCCACTGCAATCCGTCCGCTAGAGCGACAAGGGGAGCGCATCGGTCGCGTGGCGCAGATAAAGTGCCACGGTGTACGCCAAGCCGGCGAAAAACACGTAGACCGCCGGGCGCACCGCATCGCGCCATGCCAGCCACATAGCGAGGCCAAAGTTGACGAAGGCGATGAAGAACTCCATGCAACCGTCCGTGGTTTAGGCTCAGAATGCAGGGCATGACGCTGGAAGCGGAGCATAATCCGAGTCGCCCATTGCCGCGCGGCGCGATCCTGTCCAACTACGCGCAGGCGGGCTTGCTGCTGGCGGGGTTCGGCGCGTTGCTTGCCGCTGCGCTTTGGTCTCAGCTGGGCCAGGGGGGACTGGTCGTCGCTGGACTGGCAGCGGTCGTCATCATCGTGCTGGCGGCCCGCGTCCCTCCGTGGACGGCAATGATGATCTATGGCGCTCGCCCGTACGAGTCCGGCGACCTCGCGCAATTCGACAACATCGCCGTAGAGCTGGCTCGCCGCGCCGGGCTCGCTTCGCCGCCGCGGCTCTATCTCATGCCGAGCCTGCTGGTGACTGCATTTTCGATCGGCACGTCGAAGCGCTTCGCCATCGCGCTGACCGAGGGACTGCTCCGGCGCCTCACCATGCGTGAGGTGGCAGCTATCCTCGCGCGCGAGATCGCCTATGCCCAGCGCGGCGATCTATTCACTTTTGGCGTCGCGGACATCATCTCCCGCTGTGCCCAGGGCCTTTACTATGGAGGCCTCGCGCTGGCAGTTCTGAATGTCCTCGCTGCCGTGACCGGTGGCGATACCATTCCTTGGCTCAGCGTCGCTCTGATGGTGCTGGCGCCGGCCCTTATGAATGCGCTGCAGCTTGCCTTGTCGCACGCCCGCGAATTCGAGGTAGATCGCGCTGCCGCCCTGCTGACCGGCGATCCACTCGGTGTTGCGTCCGCCGTCTCTCGGCTCGATGCCTTTCCCGGTACGCCGCTCGACGATCTGATCCCTCCGGTTCCGGCGCGCAAGGTGGCCCTGCCGTCCATGCTGCGTCTGTCGACCGATGTCGAACGCCGGGTCGCGGACGTATCTGCCTTCGGAGCGCCCCCGATGCCTCCGCTCGACACGACGGAGGGGCCTCGCATCTCCCTGATCGGCGTTGGCCCCATCGAGTTGCGTCCACGGTATCGGTGGCCCGGCGTGTGGTTCTAGCATGGTGCGAATTGCAGCCAGTGCTTGCCCCCGAGCCCCGTTTGCGCGTATCAGCCAGACATGTCCGAGATGACCGCAGCAGCCCCGCGTGAGCGCATCGAGACCGACGCGGAAGCGGCCGCGCTGATCGGCCGGATGCGCGCTGGCGAACGCCGCGCCACAGCGCTGGTCATCACCGAGCTCGAACGCCTCTCGAAAGCGGCGCCGGTGCTATTACGGGCAATGCAGCCCCACCTCGGCCATGCGCTCGTGGTCGGTTTCACGGGACCGCCAGGAGCTGGCAAGTCGACACTTGTCAATGCGGTAATTGCCGACCTCAGGCGGGACGGCAAGACCGTGGGCGTCATCGCTGTCGATCCGTCCAGCCCGGTGTCGGGCGGCGCCATCCTCGGCGACCGCATCCGCATGACCGCGGCACTCGACGACGACGGCGTATTCGTGCGCTCGCTCGCCAGCCGAGGCTATCTCGGCGGACTTTCGCCGGCCGCCGTGCGCATCATCGATGCACTAGATGCCGCCGGCCGCGACGTGATCCTGCTGGAGACCGTCGGCACTGGTCAGAAC
>JAEYTQ010000569.1 GCA_023433965.1 Pseudomonadota bacterium
GGCTCAGGGCGAGGTTGTTTCACCACGCGCCGAAGTGCTGCCGACAGATGCACCGGCGACCGAAGTGCTCGCGAGCGAAGTCCCGGCGGTCGAACCTATCGAGCCTGAGCCGCCTGTGACGGTCGCAGCAGCAGTGCCCACGGACACGCTCACCCCAGCCGACACCACGGCCGCGATCCCCGAAGCCGGCCCGGTCGGCGAGCCGCCGCCGGCCGCTCCCGAGGCTGCCCTCGCCGCCTCGGCCCCCGATGCAGCCCCTTCCAAGGTCGCCGCGTTGGACGAACCGGCGACTTCGGCTGTGAAGGATGTGCCGGCGAAGGCCGGGACCCAGAACAGCAAGGCTGAAAACAGCAAGGCCGAGAGCAGCAAGGCGGCCAAGCGCAAGGCGAAGGCCAAGAAGCGCCAGCGCGTGGTCCGGCGCCCGCCACCTCAGCAGCTGCAGCAACAGCTCGATCCGTTCGGGCAGCCGGCCTTCGCGACGACCACCACGGCGCGCACGCGCTGATACCTCACGCCGACAAGTTTACGCCGGCCCCGTCGCAATGGCCGGGCCGCCGGTCTGGCCCCATTCCGACCAGGAGCCGTCGTAGAGCGCGGTGTCGGTGATCCCCAGGCGATAGAGCGCGAGCGTCAGCACGCCGGCCGAGACGCCCGAGCCGCAGCTCGTCACGATCGGCGCATCGAGCTTGACACCAGCGCCCGTGAAGGCGGCGCGCAGATCCTCGAGCGGCTTCATCTCACCGGTCGCGGCATCGAACAGCAGATTGTAAGGCACGTTGCGGGCGCCGGGGATATGTCCGGAGCGGATGCCCGGCCGCGGCTCCGGCGCGCGGCCCTCGAAGCGGTCGGCAGCGCGCGCGTCGATCACCTGCTCCTTGCGGCTTTCGACATTGGCGATCAGCTGCTGCATGCTGCGCACGCGGTTTGCGTCATAGCTCGCCTTGAACGTCGCAGGCTTCGGCTTGACCTCGCCGCTCTCGACCGGGCGGCCCTCGGCGCGCCACTTCTTCAGGCCGCCATTGAGGATGCGCACATTGCCGTGGCCGTAGGACAGGAACATCCACCATGCGCGCGGCGCGGCGACCCAGCCGCCGGCATCGTAAAGCACGACAGTATCGGCGTTGGAGATGCCGAGATTGCCGACATCGCGGCCGAACTGCTCGGCGCTCGGAAACATGTGCGGCAGCGGGTTGGAATGGTCCGACACCGCATCGACGTCGAAGAACACCGCTCCGGGCAGATGCGCGGCGAGATAGTCGTCTTTCGGCAGCGGCAGCACGCCGGGCAGCTTGAAGCTGGCATCCAGGATCTTGACGCTGGCATCGCCCATGTGGGCGGCGAGCCATTCGGTGGAGACGAGGGGGTCGGTGGCCATCGATGCTTCCTTGTGGTCATTCCGGGGCGCCCGAAGGGCGAACCGGAATCCATCGTGCGGCTGTGTTAGTGGATGAATGGATTCCCAAATGCGCGATTGCGCACCATAGTTCACGCTTCGCGCCGCGGAATGACGGGTGGAGGGAGTGAGGCTCACCCCTTCTTCTTCGGCTCCCACTTCTCCACCGGCCCGCCGGCGATATGGGCGACGGGCTTGAGGCCCATGTCCTGCGCGGTCTTGGCCGCGAGCGCGGAACGCAGGCCGCCGGCGCAGTGGAAGACGAACTTCTTGTCCTCCTGGAAGATCGGCTTGGCATAGGGGCTTTGCGGATCGATCCAGAATTCCAGCATGCCGCGGGTGCAGGCAAAGGCGCCGGGGATGCGGCCGTCGCGCTCGATCTCGCGGGGATCGCGGATGTCGACGATGACGACGTCGCCGTTCTTGGAAATCTCGATGGCGTCCTTCGCCGAGAGCGTCTCGATCTCGGCATTGGCCTCGTCGATCAGCGCCTTGATGCCGCGCGTGATGGTCTGGGGCATGGGTCTTCCCTTCTTTTCCTCCGTCATTCCGGGGCGATGCGCAGCATCGAACCCGGAACCTCGATCGCCACACTCCATCTCGAGATTCCGGATCGGCTGCTTTGCGGCCGTCCGGAATGACGGTGGATGGAGCTAGTGCGTCAATTCCTTCATCGCGTTCTCCAGCCCCTCGATCGTGATCGGATACATCCGGTTGGTGAAGATGCGCTTGATGATGGTGGTCGATTCCGAATAGTCCCAGTGCTTCTGCTGCACCGGGTTGAGCCACACGGTGTGCGGATAGGTTCGGATGATGCGGTCGAGCCAGACCGAGCCGGGCTCCTCGTTGACGTGCTCGACCGAGCCGCCGGGCACCATGATCTCGTAAGGCGACATCGAGGCGTCGCCGACGAACACGACCTTGTAGTCGTGCGGGTACTTGTGCAGCACGTCCCAGGTCGGCGTGCGGTCGGTGAAGCGGCGCTTGTTCTGCTTCCACACGCCTTCATAGAGGCAGTTGTGGAAGTAGAAATACTCCATGTGCTTGAACTCGCTCTTCGCCGCCGAGAACAGCTCCTCGACCTGCTCGATATGCGCGTCCATCGAGCCGCCGATGTCGAAGAACACCAGGAGCTTCACCGCGTTGCGCCGCTCGGGCCGCATGTGGACGTCGAGATAGCCGTGATTGGCGGTCTCGCGGATCGTGGTGTCGAGATCGAGCTCGTCCGGCGCGCCGGTGCGGGCGAACTTACGCAGGCGGCGCAGCGCCACCTTGATGTTGCGGATGCCGAGCTCGACATTGCCGTCGAGATCCTTGAATTCGCGCTTGTCCCACACCTTTACGGCGCGGTTGTTGCGGTTCTTCTCCTGGCCGATGCGCACGCCCTCGGGATTGTAGCCGTGGGCGCCGAACGGCGAAGTACCGGCGGTACCGATCCATTTCGAGCCGCCCTGATGCCGGCCCTTCTGCTCCTCGAGGCGCTTCTTCAAGGTCTCCATGAGCTTGTCCCAGCCCATAGCCTCGATCTGCTTCTTCTCTTC
>JAEYTQ010000596.1 GCA_023433965.1 Pseudomonadota bacterium
GCTTGCCCTGATGCCGGGGATGGCGGCCGGCTTTGCCATCAAGAAATGGTCGGCGGCCGCCGCATTGATGGCGGCTGCGTTCTATCTGCTGCTGTCCGGTGCGGAAGTCGCGACGCAAAGATCGTTCTTCATGACGGCGGTCGTCCTGATCGCGGTGATGGTCGATCGCCGCGCCATCACGTTTCGGACGCTGGCGGTGGCTGCGCTGGTGGTGCTCGCGCTCGCGCCCGAGGCACTGGTGCATCCGAGCTTCCAGATGTCGTTCGCGGCAACGCTCGGTCTCGTTGCCTTGGTGCAGATCAGCATGCCGAACCTGCTCGCATCGCCCGAACACTCCGCCACGGCGCGGGTCGCGCTGTGGGGCGGCCGCGAGATCGCGATGCTGTTCCTGGCCTCGCTGATCGCGGGGCTTGCGACCACGCCCTATGCCGCCTTCCACTTCCATCGCGTAACGCCCTACGGCGTGCTCGCCAATCTCGGCGCAATGCCGGTGGTCTCCGCGCTGGTGATGCCGGCCGGGCTGCTTGGACTGCTGGCGGCGCCCTTCGGGCTGGATGGGGTCTTTTGGTGGCTGATGGGGATCGGCATTGACTGGATGGTCGCGGTCTCGCGCTGGGTGGCGGCACTGCCGGGCGCCGTCGGACGCATACCCGCATTTGGGATCGCACCGCTGATCGCGGCAAGCCTCGGGATCATCGTGATGGGCCTGTTGCGAACGCCCTTGCGCTGGTGCGGTGCCTTGGTGCTGCTGGTGTCCATCGCCTGGGGCTTGTCGGTGCAGCAGCCCGATGTCCTGATTGCCGGGAACGGCGCCAGCGTCGCCGTGCGGGGCAGGGACGGGCAATTGCATGTGATCCGCGCGAGCAAGGACGGTTTCCTGCTCAAGCAATGGCTGGCTGCCGATGCCGATCCGCGCGATGCCAGCAGCGCTTCATTGGCGAGCGGCGTGTCGTGCGACGAGTCCGGCTGCGTGGCGCCGCTTGCCGATGGCCGGCTGGTCGCCCTGTCCCTGCGCGGCGACGCGCTGGCCGACGATTGCACCCGCGCCGCGCTGGTGGTGACGGCGCGGCCCGCGCCGCCCGACTGCGCGGCGATGTTCGTCGACCGGCCGCGCCTGACGAGCCAGGGCGCGCTGGCGTTGACGCGGCGTGGCGACGGCTTTGCCGTTCAGGCGGTGAGGGCGAGGGGCGCGAGCCGGCCCTGGCTGCCGGCCGGTGCCGGCGAGGGCACTTTCGACGGCAGCCTTGCGCCGAAGACGGCGGTGCCGCGTAACCGGGACGCAACGCCATCGGAGGCTGATTTGCAGGCTGACGATTGAGAATCGATGCGGGGAAGTCGGTCCGGAGGACTGCGCGGGACACAATGAATACCATCTCGCCGGCCTCGGCCGGCGATGGCATCGCGAATTTCGGACCTCGACCGATCGGCCGAAGGCGACGGCGCTCAGCCGATCGGCAGGCGTGCGATCGTGGACCGCGTGTCGGCGATGATCGGCGGCTTGTGCTCGCGCTCACCGGCGGGCTGGGTCACCGGCAGTTGCAGCACGGTCGCGCGCTGGCCTTCGACGAGCTGCGTCACCAGCACGTACTTGCCGTCGGGGAATTCGATCGCATCGTGATGGCGATCGGGAATGTGCGGATCGATCTTGCCGAACTTGCCGACGCGGGAGTTGACGGTGCGCGTCCAGATCCAGCGATTGTCGTAGCGAACGTTGTCGGCGAAAGCGAGCTCCGTTCCCGGCAACAGGCAGACCGCGACGGAGAGATCGGCTTCGGAGGCGAAGCCGCGCGTCGAGGTGCCGCGGAACGTTGTCGTGACGATCGTCTCGCCGACCTCGGCCGGACGTGTCGCGACGGCATGCAGGCTGTAGTCACACATCGGGTGCTCCTCATGCGACGATGGGGACCCGCGTCTCTTCGAGGCGCAGGCCTCCAGAGTGGAAGCCTGCAACGCTCTGCTTGGTTGTGGGCAAATCTGCGGCTCGCGCCCGCAGCACGCGATCACATTATCTTTCCCGTCTCCATTAGGAACAAACCTCGCGTCGATGCATTCGGCAGGCGCGGTCATCGGCCGTCCGCATCAGCTGTGAGATTGGCACGAAATGGCTGCGCGCCGGCTTTTGCGAAGGAGGATGTCGCGCGGAAAGAGCGGCCGGACAGTCAGCGCAGAACCAGAGGGACCATCCAGCCGGGAGCGGACAAAGCGTCCGCTCCATCTTGGATCGGCGATGTCGATCGAAACCGCCCGGCGCGCTAGATACGTGGGTATCAGTACTTCCGGTAGAGCCCGATCAGCTTGCCCTGAATCTTAACGAGGTTCGGCGGCAGGATGCGCACCTCATAGGCGGCATTGGCCGGCTCGAGCGCGATCGACGCGCCACGGCGGCGGAAGCGCTTGAGCGTGGCCTCCTCGTCGTCGATCAGCGCCACCACGATGTCACCGGTATCGGCGCTCTCGTTGCGCTGGATCAGGGCCATGTCGCCATCGAGGATGCCGGCCTCGACCATCGAATCGCCGCGCACCTCGAGTGCGTAATGCTCGCCGGAGCCGAGCATGTCTGGTGGCACGCTGATGGTGTGGCTGCGGGTCTGCAACGCCTCGATCGGGGTGCCGGCCGCGATGCGGCCCATCACGGGCACCGCCACGGGCCGCTCGCCCTCGTCCGCGGGCGGGCTGGAGCTCGGGCGCACCTTGCCGAGATTGCCCTCGATGACGCTCGGGGTGAAGCCGCGGCGATTGCCGGCGGCGGCTTGGAGCTCGGGCAGCTTGATCACCTCGATGGCACGGGCGCGGTTGGGCAGGCGGCGGATGAAGCCGCGCTCCTCGAGCGCCGTGATCAGGCGATGGATGCCTGACTTCGAGCGCAGGTCGAGCGCATCCTTCATCTCGTCGAAGGACGGCGGCACGCCGCTTTCCTTCAGGCGTTCGCTGATGAATCGCAGAAGCTCGTATTGTTTGCGCGTCAACATCTCGACCAAAGTCCCCCGGTTGATGTCGTTCGATTCCGAGACGATGAATTCGGCAATAAGCCGCTACATCCTCGAAACAAATCATGAACGGACACTATATGTTCGATATGTGTTCCGCAACTGCTTAATTTACGGTGAACGGAGCGACGTTCGCGGAAAACGTGTGGGCCGCGAGCTCAGACCGGAAGCCGCAGCACCTCGCAAGGCGTGCCGGCCTCGGCCTTCGGCGCGAACGGTGCGCGCACGAGAAGTACCTGTGCCGCAGCCAGATTCGCAAGCAGTGAGGAGTCCTGATGACTGACGGGAACGGCGAGAGGTGTGCCATCGCCGCGCAGCTTCAGGCATGCGCGCAGATAATCCTCGCGCTGGTCGTTGGCGCCGAGGTCGCGACCCAGCACGGCGCGCTCACGCTGATGATGAATCACGGAGCGGCCCGCCAGCGCGCGAATCAGCGGCACCATGAACAGGAAGGCGCACACGTAGGATGACACGGGATTGCCGGGCAGGCCGATCACGCGCATGGCGTCGAGGCGTCCGTACATCATCGGCTTGCCGGGCCGAATCGCGATCTTCCAGAAGGCCATCGAGATGCCTTCGTCCCGGAGTGCCTGCTGAACCAGGTCGTGATCGCCGACCGACGCGCCACCGGTCGTGACTAGGATGTCGGCACCGCTCTCGCGGGCGCGGCGGATGCCGTTGGACGTGGATTCCAGCGTGTCGGCGGCAATGCCGAGGTCGACGGTCTCGGCGCCTTCGCTGCGCGCGAGCGCGTGCAGCGCATAGCCGTTGGAATAGACGATCTGGCCGGGACCGGGCGTGGTGCCCGGCGCCACCAGTTCGTCGCCGGTGGCGAGGATGGCGACCTTCGGACGGCGGCACACGGCGAGCCGCGGGTGATTCATGGCAGCGGCGAGCGCGAGATCGCGTTCGGTGAGACGAATTCCCTTGCGCAGGAGCACGTCGCCTTCAGAAAAATCGACGCCGGCGGGACGGATGTGCCGACCGGGAATCGCGGCCTCCTTGATCGTCACGCCGTTGCCGTCCGCGACAGTGTCCTCCTGGATCACCACCGCGTCGGCGCCCTCGGGGATGACGCCCCCGGTGAAGATTCGCACGGCTTCGCCGGGCCCGACCGTTCCGGCGAACGGCCGGCCGGCAGCGACCTCGCCGGTCACCGTCAGCCTGGCATAGATCGTGGCCGCATCGGCCGCGCGCACCGCGTAACCGTCCATCGCCGACATCGCCTCGGGCGGTTGCGTCCGGCGCGCCGCGACGTCGCGCGCGAGCACGCGATGGTAGGCTCGGTCGAGGGCAAGGATCTCTTCGGGCAGGGGTTCGGCGCCGGCCAGCACCGCCGCAAGCGCGTCAGAAACCGGCATCAGGGCCAAGGGCGAACTCCTGCTGAGCACATCGGCAATCGGGCCCAGTGTTCTAGCCGAGGAGGCGCGTGAGGCAAAGCGGCCGCAGAACGTCGTGCGTAGTAATCTCGCTAGCCTGGAATGTAGCTCACGTCCCTCGCCCCATGACCTGGAAGGCGAGACAGACCGGCACGAGGATCGCCATGGCAAGGACGAGAACGACGAGCGCCACGGCCAGCATCGGTCAACTTCCGCTCGCTCGGTCCGAGCCGTGATCGAGCGCGACGTCTGGAGGCTTGGGGCCTTGATCCTTGTCGGGCAGGGGATCGGCTTGGGATTTCAGGTCGGCGGCCTTGCTGATGAGCCTGGCCGAAAGATCCGAATCCGAGGTGGTTCTGGCGAATTCAAGCAGGAGAGAGGCTTGCTTCGTGAGGTAGGTTTTGCCCAACACGTCGAACAGTCCAATGTAGAGGTCCCAACAGACTCAAGAGTCCGAAGGGTGGTATTCCGTTCCGGGAACTCGGTGTAAAAATGCACAGAGCGCTAGAGTTCCCCGTC
>JAEYTQ010000697.1 GCA_023433965.1 Pseudomonadota bacterium
GTCCGAGGCGGTGGCGACGCGCTGGCCGGTCGAGATCCGGTTCTGCGTGGTGGCGAGCTGCGTGCTGACGTTGCGCAGAGTTTGCAACGCGGTCATCGCAGAGGAGTTGGTGAGGAGACTTGAACCCATTTTGATGTCCCTTTGGAGATTGACTTGTGTTTGGGGACATACCGGGCTTGCACCGGTACGACAGGGCGGCGTCATGCCTTTGGGCGCCCGAAAATGCGGGGTTAAGGCCCAACCTGTCGTAGCGGCGAGGTTAGCGAGCGAAGCTTGTGCGAGGCTTGTGGCTCTGTGCTTCCGCAGCAACAGAACGACGAAACTGCGAGCAGGCCCGGTCTCTCACGTCATGCGAAAGGGCCGCGCTTCGCGAGAAGCGCGGCCCTCTGCAACTGACGGGTCGAAGCTTAGCGGAACAGCGACAGGATGCTCTGGCTGCTGCTGTTGGCGATCGAGAGCGCCTGAACGCCGAGCTGCTGCTGGACCTGGAGGGCCGCCAGGCGGGTGGACTCCTGGTTCATGTCGGCATCGACGAGCTGGCCGACACCACGGTCGACCGAGTCCATCAGCGACTTCACGAATTCCGTGTTGGTCGAGATGCGGTTCTTGACGGCACCGAGGTTGGCGGCGGCCGAGGCCACCGAGTTGATCGCGGTGGTGACCTGCGCGATGTAGCCGTCGAGCGTGGTCTGGTCAGCCGCCGAATCGGTCAGCGCGGAGATGTTGATCGTGTCGACCGAAGCACCGCCGCTCACCGTATCCAGGATGCCGCTCGTGGTCGCGGTGTAGAGCGAATAGTCGGCGGTCGTCACCGTGATGGATCCGATGGTCGGCGTGCCGCCGACGCGCGAATACGACGACACCAGGCTGAAGGTCGCCGGCGTGGTGGCGGTCGTGCTCAGCCAGTTGACGCCGTTGAAGGTCGCCGAATTGGCCTTCAGCTTCATGTCCTGCTGGATCTGGGTGACGTCGGCCTGGATCTTGGTGCGGTCGATACCGGCGGTCTTGGCTTGGACCAGCAGAGCCTGCAGCTTGGTGAGGCCGGAATCCTTGTCGCCGATCACCGAGGTCAGCGCGGTGTATTCGGTATCGACGGTCGCAGCCGACAGACCGAGCGAGTCGGAGACGGCAGAGAGCGCGGCGTTGTCGGAGCGCATCGACGTCGCGATCGACCAGTAGGCGGCGTTGTCCGAGGCGGTCGAGACGCGCTGACCGGTGGAGATCCGGGTCTGAGTGGTGGAGAGTTGCGAGCTGACAGACCGCAGGGTCTGGAGCGCGGTCATGGCGGACGAGTTCGTGAGCAGGCTTGACATTGCAAATGTCCCTTTATGTACGCGTTACATTTTCATTGGGGGACATACCGGGCTTGCACCGGTACGACAGGGCGGCATCATGCCTTTGGACTGCTGTGGGTGGGGTCCAACCCGCCGTGCCGCATTGCTAGCACGCCGAATCTTGCCCGCAGATTAAGATCGGCTTGAATTCTATAGCAATATCAGTTGGTTAATATTACCCATCGCTAACCATAGCGCGGTACTTCTCGCTAACCATGACGACGGTCGTCGATCGTCCCGTTTTACGAGAACGATCGCACCAGTCCGGAGGCGAGCAAATTCCAGCCGTCGATCAGCACGAAGAACAGCATCTTGAACGGCAACGCGAGGATCGTCGGCGGCATCATCATCATGCCCATCGACATGGTCAGCGTCGCCACGATCATGTCGATCACCAGGAACGGCAGGATGATGAGGAACCCGATCTCGAACGATCGCCTGAGCTCGGAGATCATGAAGGCCGGAATGATGACGCGCAGATCGATCCGCTTGTCGTCGAACTTCCTGCGGAAGCTCTCCGCGGCGAGCGCTTCGAAGGTCTGGAGATCCTTGTCGCGGACATGGGCCAGCATGAACTCGCGGAACGGGTCCGTGATCTTGAGATAGGCTTCCTCTTCCGAGATCTCGTTCTTCATCAGCGGCTGCACGCCGGTTTCCCAGGCCCGGTCGAAAGTCGGCGCCATCACGTAGAAGGTCATGAACAGTGCGAGGCTGATCAGCACCAGGTTGGCCGGCGTGGTCTGGAGGCCGAGCCCCGCGCGCAGGAACGACAGCGCCACCGCAAATCGCGTGAAGCTCGTCACCATGATGAGCAGGCCCGGCGCCACGGACAGCACCGTGATCATGGCCATCAGCTGGATGATCCGTCCACTGGTCGAAGCGTTTCCGGGCGGTAGCAGGGAATTCAGGTCCGGAATCTGGGCGAGCGCCGCTTCGGGCAGCACGACCAGAACCAGCGCGAGGAGCAGGATTCTCAGTCTCACTGGATCACCAGCGTCTCGATGATCAACTCGCGCACCTTGCCCGACGAGCGGATGTTGGCGCGCTCGGTCAAATCCTCACGCAGGTGCTGGAGCCCGCGAGCCCCCTCGAACTGCGCGACCGTCGCCGACCGCAGATAGGTCACGATATCCTCGCTGATATGGGCGGCCAGAATTCCGGCATCCTCGTCGCTCATGCTGTCGGTCACCATGGAGGCTTCGATGCGCGCCCAGTTGTTGGCCGGCGCGGCGAGATTGGTCACGATGGGAGAGAGCTTCCTGAGCCGCGAGCTGCCGGCGTAGCTCGATGCGATCGGCGGCACTGCAGCGCCCTTCTTCGCGTCGGCGACGCGTTCGGCGGTCGCGATCAGATGCAGACCGGCGACCGCGCCCGCTCCGATCGCGATCAAGGTCAGCACGAGGATGGCGGCGATCAGGCGCATGGCGTCCCCTGCCGTCGCGACGCGATCCGGCCGGCTCGGGACTCAGAATGGTGCGACGGCGTCATAGATCCGGTGTCCCCATCCAGGCTGCTGCACGTCAGACAGATTTCCGCGGCCGCCATAGGACACGCGGGCCTCGGCGATCTTCTCGTAGGAGATGGTGTTGGTCCGCGAGATGTCGCGCGGACGCACGATGCCGCCGACCTTGAGCACCCGCATCTCCGTGTTGACTCGAAACTCCTGCGAGCCGCTGATCATCATGTTGCCGTTCGGCAGCACATCGGTGACGACGGCCGCGATCGACAGCCTGATGTCCTCGGTGCGGTCGATCTGGCCGTTACCCTTGATCTGGGTATTGGTGCTGAGGTTGGCGTTGGCCTGGCCCGTGTCGTTCCATCCGGCGATGTCCATCAGCCAGTCGAGCCCGAACTTGACCTGCGAATCGCGCGAGCGGCCGGTCTTGTTGTCGAGCTTGGCCTTGTCCTGCATCGAGATGATCACCGTCACGACGTCCCCGGTGCGGCGCGCGCGCGGATCGCGGTAGAGATCGGTGCCGTCGTCCCAGGTCGAGCGATAGCTGACGGGCGTGCGCATGCGCGGCGTCACCGGGATCGGATCGGCCTGCATCCTCAGGCCGCTGCCGACGGGCGACATTTGCGGACCGGTCAGGACTTCGGCCGGATCATGGAAGCATCCCCCCAGGAACACGGACGCCGCGAAAAGCGAGAGGACGAGGATCGGCTTGTTCATCTATTTGGTCTTTCCGTCATCCACCCGACGCATGCCGCCGAGCAGATCGGCGAGATGCGCCGCGCGTGCCGTGTCCATCTCGTTGAAGATCGCGCTCGAGTTCCGCGGGCTGAGCTTGGCGAGCACGGCGGCGGCGGTCTCATCGCTCATGCCGGCGATCTGGGTCGCCGCAGCTTCGGGCTTCATGCGCGAATAGATTTCGACCACACTCGCTTCGGCCTTCTTCAGGAAGTCGTCGCGCAGCGCCATCCACTTCTCGTACTCGACGCGCTTGGCCTCGACCTCGGCGATGCGCTCGCGGAGCAGGCTCTCGGCCTTCTCCAGCTCCTTGAGCTGCCAAGCCAGCCTCGCATCGACGGCGGGATCGGCGACGTTGCTGCAGAACTGCGCGATTTCGTTGTCCGGAGCCAGCGCGACCTGTGGCGGCGCCGGCTTGGGCGGCACCGTAACGCTGCCGGGTCTGGCCGCACGTGCGGGCGCGGGTGTCTGCGTTTCCGGAGCCGCACCGGTGATGGCGGGTCCGGACTCTTCGGCCGCCCATGCCGTCGCCCGGAGCGAAGCATGGTCGCCTGGCATCGGCGTGGCCGGCTTCTGCGGTCCGCCCGCGCGGGCGCGCGCGAACGAGAGCAGGTTCAGCGGCTTCGACGGCTTGGCTTCCTCCAGCGCTTCCCCCGGCGAGGCGGTTGCGAGCACCGCGGCTGCTGCCAGCAGGAGGAGTTTGGCTTTGTGTTCCAACTTCAGCATCGGGCCGCGCGCGATTCTCGCTTCAGACCTGAGCATTGAGCGACCAAGCTTGTTCGACGCTTGTGCATCATTGCACGATGACGTCGGCCTGGAGCGCGCCCGCCGTCTTGATCGCCTGGAGGATCGCGATGATCCCGGATGGCTTCAGGCCGATCTGGTTCAACCCGCGCACCAGGCGCTGAAGATCGACCCCGCTCAGGATTGCCACTTGCGATCCCGCCTCGTTGGCTTCGACCACGGTCTGCGGCACGACCACCGTCTGCCCTCGCGAGAACGGCGCCGGCTGGGAGACGACCGGCATCTCCGTGACGCGAACCGTCAAATTGCCGTGGGTCACGGCAACGGTCGATATCCGCACGTCGCGGCCGATGACGACCGTGCCGGTGCGTTCGTTGATCACGACCCGCGCCGGCGTGTCCGGCTCGACCGTCAGTTCGCCGATCTCAGCCAGAAAGCGGACCGGGCCGATATGGCGCGGCTTCGACAGCACGATGGTGCGGTAGTCGCGCTCGAAGGCGATCTGCGCACGATAACGCCCCCCGGCATAGCGGTTGATGGCATCGAGGATGCGCGTTGCGGTGACGAAGTCAGGGTTCTTCAACTGCATCACCAGGAACTCCATCTCATGGAGACTTCCCTGCACCTCGCGCTCGACCAGCGCACCGTTCGGGATGCGCCCGGCCGTCGGCGTGCCTTGGCTGACGTTCTGCGCCTGGCCTCCGACGCTGTACCCGGCGACCGTGATCGCGCCTTGCGCCACCGCATAGACGGCCCCGTCGGCTGCGCGCAGCGACGTCATAACGAGAGTGCCGCCGAGCAGCGATGTCGCATCGCCCAGCGAGGACACGGTAACGTCCATGCGCTCGCCGGGCCCGATCGATGGCGTCAGGTCCGCAGTCACCATCACGGCCGCGACGTTGCGCGTGCGCAGGGTCGTCGGACGCGGGGGGTTGTTGGTGCTCGTGGTCTCGTTCCTGACGTTGATGCCCATGTTCTCAAGCATCGATTGCAGGGACTGCTCCGTGAAGGGAGCGTTGCGAAGCGTGTCGCCCGTGCCGTTCAGGCCGATGACGAGGCCGTAACCCACGATCTGGTTTTCTCGCAGGCCCTTGATGTCCGCGATGTCCTTTATGCGGACGGCGGCCTGGGCGCTGGCGGCCGACACCAGCAGCGCGAGCGCCAGCAGGAATCTGGTCATGACCCGTCCACGACCTTGACTGTACCGTCCGGCTGCACGACGCCCTTGATGATCACCCCCGTGTCGGTATTGCGCACGGGGATCAGGGCGCCCGACGCACCCGACTGCATCGCCGAGCCGTAAGTGACGATCGAAAGACCGCTGTCCTCGACAACGACCTTGACCGTGGCGCCACGCGCGACGGTCCAGGGATCCTCGACCGCATTGGTCGGAATGGGCTGGCCTGGCAACAGCGCGCGCCGCGCCATGCGGCCGACCAGGACCTGGCGCCCCTCGATGAACATGGCTACGCCGAGCAGACTCGGCGCGAAGACGCGCTCGGTGATCATCTCCTCCCGGATCAGTTCGCCGGCGCGGATCGAGACGGCCGGCACGGGAAGCCGCTTCTCGTCGGCCGCAGCGACCGGCGCCGCGACGACCACCAGCAGCACGGCGGCCACCCCGCGCATGATCAGGCCCATCCTGTTCAACATCGAGACACCGGGACTAGCGCATGCCCTTCGAGACCGTCTGGGCCATTTCGTCCGAGGCCTGGATGACCTTGGCGTTCATTTCGTAAGCGCGCTGCGCCGAGATCAATTCGGTGATCTCCTTGACCGGGTCGACGTTCGAGGCTTCGAGCCATTTCTGGTTGATCTTGCCGTAGCCGGCATCGCCGGGCAGACCGACGACCGGCGTGCCGGATGCCGTGGTCTCGCGATAGAGATTTCCACCCAACGGCTCCAGGCCCGCCTCGTTCGCGAAGTTGGCGAGGTTGAGCTGGCCGATCTGGCGCGGATTCACCTCCGTATCCAGCTTGGCAAACACCTGGCCGGTGGCGTTGACCGTGACCTCGACCGTCCCCTGCGGCACCGTGATCGCGGGATCCAGGAGATAGCCGTCGATCGTGACGAGTTGGGCGTTGGCATTGGTGTTGAACGAGCCCGCGCGGGTGTATTGCACCTCGTTGTTCGGGCCGAGCACCTGGAACCAGCCACGGCCATTGATCGCGAGGTCGTAGGGATTTCCGGTTTGCGTCAGCGCGCCCTGGATATGCAGCTTGCGGATCGCCGCCGACTTGACGCCGAGTCCGAGATTGGCGCCCTCCGGAATCGGCGAGGAGCCGTTGACGTTTGCGACGCCCTGCATGCGGTCCATCTGGTAGAACAGATCGGTGAACTCCGCCCGCGCCCGCTTGTACGAGGTCGAGTTGATGTTGGCGATGTTGTTCGCGATGACTTCGATGTTGGTCTGCTGGGCGTTCATGCCCGTGGCCGCAATGGCGAGCGATTTCACTTTTTTTAACCCTTCCGATCAGATCGACATCCGGACGACTTCCTGGTAGGCCTGCACGACCTTGTCGCGAACCGCGACCGCGGTCTGCAGGGCCTGTTCGGCCGACATCAGCGCCTCCACGACGCGGCGGGTCGATTCCTTGCCCTGCATCGCGGAAATCGAAGCCGCCTCGCCTGCCTTCAACGTCCCGATCGCGTCGGTCGTCACCTGCTTCATCACCGCTTCGAAGCCGACATCGTCACCGGCCTGGATTGCCGTCGTTGCCGCAGGCGAGATCGCCTGTGTCTCGGTGGCGCGGCCGGCCGCCTGGCCCGCGGAAATCGCCGTCGATGAAATCGCCTCAAGCATTGTCAGCTCCTTAGGAGGTCGATGGTCATGCCGAGCATCGACCTCACCTGTTTCACGACCTGGAGATTGGCTTCATAGGACCGGTTGACCTCCCGCATGTCGGCCATCTCGATCATCATGTTGACGTTCGGCAGCTTGACGTAGCCGGCCTTGTCGGCCGCGGGATGCCCCGGATCGTACTCGACGCGGTAGGGCGTGGTGTCGACCCCGATCTCCTTGACCTTCGCCAGCTGCGCGCCCGAGGCGCGGTCCATCGCGGCATCGAAGGTGATGGTCTTGCGCTGATACGGATCGGCGCCGGCGGTGCGCCCTGAAGACGTCGCATTCGCGAGATTCTCCGAGACGATGCGCATGCGTGTCGACTGCGCTTCGAGCCCGGAGCTCGCGACGGTCAGGGAGGCGCTCAGTGAGTCCAGCATGTCAATTCACCTCAGCCCTTTGCGCTCGACAACACCATGCGGTGAAACGACCGCACGATCGCCGCGTTCATCGAATAGTCGCGATTGACGTCGCTGCCCTTGATCATTTCCTGCTCGAGGCTGACGGAGTTGCCGGAGTGAACCACTTCCCAGCTGTCCTTCTTCGCCGTCGCCCGCGTGTCGGTCTCGGCTGCGGCCAGCTGTATGTGGGACGGCGACGTCGTCGCGAGCCTGACCGGCACGCCGTCGAGCACCTTGTCGAAGGGCTCGACGTCGCGCGCCCGAAAGCCCGGCGTGTTGGCGTTCGCCACGTTGGTGGCAATGGTCGACTGGCGTAGTTCGAGGTACCGCGCCTGCGACGATGCGAGTTCGAAGAGATAAAGCGGTCCCACGACAGCCCCGTTCCGGTCCATTCGAGAGGAGCCTAGGGCGTTAAGCTTTCGTCAAGCTGTTGGGCCGGACGTCAGCATCGGAAATCTACCGGGCCTTCTCGGTCCGCGGCGCCTGCTTCGACTGGAGGAAGTAGATGATCTCCGCGACGGGGCGGAAGAATTCCGCCGGAATCACCTGATCGACCTGGACCGCCTCATAGAGTGCGCGTGCCAGCGCCTTGTTCTCGATGACCGGGATCCGGTTCTGCTCGGCGACTTCGCGAATCTTCAGCGCGATCACGTCCATGCCCTTGGCCACCACCAGCGGCGCGGGGTTTTCCTCGCGATTGTAGCGCAGCGCGATCGCGAAGTGTGTCGGGTTCGCGATCACCAGCGTCGCGCGCGAAGCGGAGGCGATCATCCGCTGCCGCGAGCGGTCGCGGGCCAGCGAGCGCAGGCGCGCCTTGATCAGCGGATCGCCCTCGGCCTGCTTATGCTCGTCCTTGATCTCCTGCTTGGTCATGCGCAGTTGACGCCGCCAGTGAAAGCGCGCCCAGGCGAGATCGATCGCGACCAGCACGATGGTCGCGATGCAGATCGCCGAGACGATTCGCATCGCGATGTTGAGGATCATCTCCGGCAGCGCGACGGGGTCGGTGTACATCGCCTCGAAAGCCCTCGCTTCGGACGAACGCAGCACGAAGACGACAACGGCGGTTACCGCCGTGAGCTTGAACAGCGACTTGGCGAATTCGACCAGCCCTTGCGTTCCGAACAACCGGCTCCAGCCGCTGATCGGAGAGATTCGTGACAAGTCCGGCTTGATGCGCTCGAGCACGAGGCGCGGCGCGTTCTGCAGAAGCGAGGCGGCGAGCCCGAACACCACCAGGATGACGAGCAGGGGGACCAGGAACCGCAACGACTGCAGCCCGATCACGATGAGCAGGTTCTGCGCGTCCGCGCCGGTCGAGAGCTGGAAGCCGCCTGGATCATCGAGCAGGCTCTTCAGCGTCGGCGTCAATTGCTGCACGCCCGGACCGATCAGGAACGCCTGGATCACCATCAGCGCGGCCATCGAGGCGAAAATCGCGGCTTCCCGAGAGACCGGAATCTTGCCCTGTTCGAGGGCGTCACGGACTTTCTTCTCGGTCGGCTCTTCTGTCTTGCTCTCCTGATCGGATGTTTCTGCCATGCCCGTTCAGCGGTCAGCGGAAGACCAGCTCATCCTCCTGCTCGGGGTTGAGCTCGATTTCGCCCTTCTCCGCCAGTTCGAGCGCAAGGTCGGTGATCACCCGCCGCGCCTCCAGCACGTCGCGCTGGTTGGACGGCTCACCGATCGCGAGCTCATGCTCGACGACACGGCGGACGCGCGAGGCTACCGATGACAGGATCAGCTCGCGGAAATGCTTGTCGGTGCCCTTCAGCGCGACGACGATGCGATCGGTCGGAACCTGGTCGAAGATCATAGTCCGCGCCTTCGGCGTCAAATTGACCACGTCGTCGAAAGTGAACAGCAGCTCCTTGAGCACCTCAGCCGATTTCGGCCGCTTCTCCGACAGGCTCTTCAGCATGTCCTCGATATGGCCACGCTCCATCTTGTTGATGATGTCGGCGACGCGGGCGTAGGTGTCGGCCCCCAGGTTGCGGGCGAAATTCAGCGTCAGGTCCTCGTGCAGCGTCTTCTCGATGATGCGCATGGCATCGTCGACGATCGGCTTGAGGCTCAGAACGCGCCGCATCAATTCGTTGCGCAGGCTCGAGGGAAGCTGGCTCATCACCTTGGCAGCGCAGGCCGGCTTGACCTTGGACAGGATCAGCGCCGCGGTCTGCGGATGCTCCTTGGACAGGTAGCTCGCCAGCGAGTTCTCGGAGACCGACGAGACGCGGTCCCACACCGACCGGCTCGAATTGCCGAGCAGATCCGACATGATCTGCGAGACCTGATCGGCCGGCAGCACGTCGCCGAGCACGGCTTCGAGACCCCCGAGCGTGCCGAGGATGTTCGCCCCCATCGAGAACTGCTGGGCGAACTCCTCGACGATCCCCTCGAGCTCCTGCGCGGTGATCGGCCGCAGTTCGGCCGCCGCCTTGGTCACGATGCGGATCTCCTGCGGCTCGAACTGCTGCAGCACGCTCGCCGCCGCCTGCCGGCCCATCGCCAGCAGGAGCGCGGCGACCTTTTCCGTGCCGCCCAGCGTGGTAACGCCTCGCTGCTTGACGGGAGCGATGCCGACCGGTGCCGCCATGGTCAGCTATCACCCTGCCCCAGCGGCCCGACGATCTCGGTGAGCGAGACGCCGAAGCGTGAATTGTCCTCTTCGACCACGACCACCTCGCCGCGAGCGACAATCCGGCCGTTGACCACGACGTCGACCGGCTCGCCGACTCTGTGGTCGAGCGGAACCACCGCGCCGCGTCCGAGCTTCATCAGGTTCGCCACCGGAATGGTCGCCGAGCCGAGCACGACCTGCATGGTGACAGGAATACGCAGGATGGCGTCGACGTTGGCGAACTTGCCGGTCTCCTCGGCCGTGCGCTGGGCGATCTCCGCCAGCCGCTCCAGCGGAGACGTCTCGGCCTCGGCCGATGCGGATGCAGACTCATAGTCGAAGGATTGCGCCATCTGGTATCGCCTCTTGGTAGTTCCGCTCCCGGAGCGCCGCATCGTCCCGATCGTATTCGTTCCGCCGGCTTCGGCTTCAATGCTTGTTCAGCTCGGTGCCGCCCGCGCCCGGCGCAGGCGCGAGCCCGCTCCGCGCATCGAGCGCCGCGATCGCCTCGTGGGCCTGATCGATCTTCGTGCCCAGCAGATTGGCGAGCCGTCCGAGGTTTGCAGTGGAATCATGCGCCGCGGTGATGACCGTGTCGAACGCCCCCGCCGTCTCGTGCACGATGGTCGAGAACTCGCCCTGATAGCTGCGCAGCCGCGCCAGCTCGCGGTGCATCCTGGTCACCCGCATGCTGGTGAAGGCGAGCGCGACCAGCAGCACGGCATCAACGAGATAGGATATCATCGACGAACTCCCGCTTCTGATCGACGGGATCTGCCACCTGCATGGCGTAATAGCCGTCGAGCTGGCCGATCTGGCACCAGAACAACACCTGATTGTTGCTTTCGAGACGGGCCAGCGTGCGCGGCGTGGCCTCGAGCTCGAGCACCTGCCCGACCTCGAACTTCACGACGTCGCCGAGCGTGACCATCTTCTCGTCGAGCACCGCGCTGAGCGTCACCTCGGTGCGGTGGACCTCGCTCTCCATCTGCTCACGCCAGCGCGGGTCGGCCGCGCGACCGTCGCTGACCACGACGTGAGCGAGCTTCTGGCGCAGCGGATTGAGCGCGGAGTGCGGAATGATCAGGAACATCTGGCCGCCGCGGTAGAGCGCCTGCAGCATGATGTTCGCGCAGATCGACATGTTGCCGCTCCGGCCTATCGCCAGCGAGGCCATCGCCGTCTCGACCCGCTCGACGCGAAAGGTGACGTTCGACGTGCCGGCGAAGGCGGATTGCAGCGCCTTGGCGAAGCGTTCGAACAGCGCCTGCACCAGGCGGAGCTCGATATTCGAGAACGAGCGCTCGACGTCGAGCGGCGGCTCGGCGCCGTCGGACCCGAACATCGCCTCGACCATCGTGAACACGAAGTCGCGGTCGAGCATGATGATGATGCGCGAGTCCCACTGCTCGGCATAGAGCACCGCCGCGACCGCGTTGGCCTCGTAGTCCTTGATGATATCGCCGACGCGGTCGTTGGTGATGCCGTTGACCGAAAAATAGCAGGGTGTTCCAGCCATCGGCTGCAGGCTGTCGGTGCAGGATGCCGCCATGCGATCAAAGATCACATTGAGCATCGGCATACGATCGATCGATATGCCGGCGGCGTCCAGCAGGTAGTTCGGCAGCTGCTTGCGCTGATCGACTTCGGCGTCTTCCATCATCATGCGCGTGCGGCCTTGGGTTCGGCATCGACCGCGACGGGCTTCGGACCTGCGATCGTCTCGTTCTCGACGACGTCGATCGAGGGACGCTCGCTGCTCGCGATCATCTTGCGGCCGTGCTCGACCGCGATCTGCGGCATGGCGCCGTTCATGAATGCCAGCAGCGTCTGTTTAACAATGATGTAGGGCCGGCACTTCTTCTCGCGCGTCATCTTGATCTTGATCGCGAAGGGCGAAAGCACGCCATAGGACAGGAAGATGCCGGCGAAGGTGCCGACCAGGGCGGCGCCGATGAAGCCGCCCAGCAGCTTCGGCGACTGATCGAGCGCACCCATCGCCTTGATGACGCCGAGCACCGCAGCGACGATCCCGAGCGCCGGCAGCGCCTCGGACACCGTCACCAGCGCATGATAAGGCGCCAGCTTGCCTTTCACGATGGTATGGATCTCCTCGTCCATCAGCGCCTCGATCTCGTGGGTGCGCGCGTTGCCCATGATGATGAGGCGGACATAGTCGCAGATGAACTGGAGCAGCGAGGGATCTCCGAGCACGCTGGGGAACGCCTTGAAGATTTCGGAGGAGGCGGGATCGTCGATATGCGCCTCGACTTCGTTGCGCCCCTTGCCGCGCAGCTCGCGCATCAGAGCGTGGAGCGCGCCGAGCAGGTCAAGATAGTAGCGCTGGCCGGGCACCGCGCCGGTGATGGCCTGCATGCAAGCGACGCCCGTGTCCACCACCGTCTTCCATGGATTGGCCACGATGAAGGTGCCGGCCGCGGTTCCCATGATGATCACGAACTCCCACGGCTGCATGAGCACGCCGAGGTGGCCGCCCATGGCGGCAAATCCGCCGAGCAGCGCCGCTACCGTGATGAAAACCCCCACGAAACTGCCCAACGCGCCGCTCCATCGCCGATCCCACCGGAAATATCTAGTCGGCGAGCCTTGCGCGAAGCTGGCTTCGGGCTCGTCAGCCCCGCGCAAGCATCTGGCGGCAGCTTGAGGCGCCGCCACAGCAGCGGCCAGAGGGACGTGCCATGCTATCCACCATCGCGGACTACACCAGGCTGACCAAGGACATGGGCAAGTCGCTGACGCAGGTCGCGAAGCAGCCGGATGTCAGCCGCGAGACCGATTATTTCCTCAGCCATATCGGCAAGGTGAAGACGATCGACGATTTCCTGAAGGACTATCGTCTCTATTCCTACGCGATGAAGGCCTATGGCCTCAGCGACATGACCTATGCCAAGGCGTTCATGCGCAAGGTGCTGACGGAAGGAGTGGCGAGCAAGGACTCCTTCGCCAACAAGCTGATCGACACCCGCTACCGGCAATTCGCCGCCGCCTTCGATTTCGCCGCGCTCGGCGACAAGGCGACCCAGGCCACCGCGGCCACGACCGGCACCGCGACCCAATACGTCACGCAGACGATGGAGGAGAAGGCGGGCGACCAGAACGAGGGCCTGCGATTGGCCCTGTATTTCACCCGCAAGGCCTCCACGATCACGACCGCCTACCAGATCCTCGCAGACAAGGCGCTGACACAGGTGGTGCAGACAGCGCTTGGATTGCCGGCGACGATCAGCTCGGCCGACATCGACGCCCAGGCCAAGATGATCGCCAGCAAGATCAAGCTCTCCGACTTCCAGGATCCGGCCAAGGTCACCAAGTTCGTGCAGCGCTTCGCGGCGATGTGGGATGCGACGAAGGCCCAGAGCGACGCCTCGACCAACTCCGCCCTGGTCCTGATCGCCGGCGCGACGTCGAGCAGCATGGATACCAACCTGCTCACGACGCTTCAGAACATCAAGTTCAACAGGTAGGTCATGCAATCGGCTCTCTATGTCGGCTTGTCGGCGCAGGTCGCGCTCGAGAAGCGCCTCCAGACGATCGCCAACAACGTCGCCAACGTCAACACGGCGGCGTTCCGCACCGATGTGGTGAAGTTCGAGACCGTGCTGTCCAAGGCGGGGCCGACTCCGGTCTCGTTCTCCTCGCCCGGCGACAACATCATCTCGCGCGAGATGGGCAACATCACCGAGACCGGCAACCCGCTCGACGTCGCGGTGGTCGGACAAGGCTGGATCGCCTTCGCCGGTCCGAACGGCACGGTCTATACGCGCGACGGCCGGCTCCAGATCGCCCCCAACGGCGATCTCCAGACCGTGAGCGGCTTTCCCGTCGTCGATTCCGGCGGCGCGCAGATCACGCTCGACCCGAACGGCGGACCGATCTCGGTCGCGCGCAGCGGCGCGATCATCCAGGACAACAACGAGATCGGCACCATCGGCCTGTTCAACATTCCGGCCGACGCCAATCTCGAACGCTACGGCAATTCCGGCGTGACACCCGACCGGCCCGCGACCGCCATCGCCGACTTCTCGCGGGACGGCTTCAAGCAAGGCTATGTCGAGGGCTCCGGCGCCAATCCGATGCTCGAATTGACGCGGCTGATCTCGGCCTCGCGCGCGTTCGACGGCACCAACTCGATGATCGAGGGCACCGAGAGCTCGCTTCAGAACGCCATTCGGACGCTGGGCGAACCCGGCAAGTAGACCGCGCCCCCGCGCGCATCGAATTTGAGGTTGGACGATTTCCTTGAACGCTCTTCGCCAACTCGAGTGGGCGCTGCTGGAGCTTCAGCAGAGCGCACCCCTGGTCAGCGTCAGCGGCGCGATCTGCGAGATCGCGCCGACGCATTTCCGCGTTTCCGGGCTGTCGCGCTTCGTCAGGCTCGGTGAACTCATCGGCGTCGATTCGGCCGGCAAGCGCCAGATCGGCGAGGTGGTGCGGATCGACAGCGACGGCATCATTGCCAAGCCGTTCGACCGGCAGTTTGCCGGCGGGCTCGGGGCGGCCGCTTACCGGATGCCGCCTCTGTCCTTCGCGCCCGATCCGAGCTGGAAGGGCCGCGTCATCAATGCCCTCGGCGCGCCGCTCGACGGACAGGGGCCGCTCACGCAAGGGCCGCAGGCGGTCTCGGCGGAGGCCGAGGCGCCGTCGGCCATGAGGCGTGCACGCGTGCACAAGCCGCTGCGCACCGGCGTGCGTGTCATCGACCTGTTTGCGCCGATCTGCGCCGGCCAGCGCGTCGGCATCTTTGCCGGATCCGGCGTAGGCAAATCGACGCTGCTCGCGATGCTCGCCCGCAGCCAGGGATTCGACACCGTCGTGCTGGCCCTGGTCGGCGAGCGCGGCCGCGAGGTGCGCGAGTTCATCGAGGACGTGCTGGGCAACGACCGTCATCGCGCCGTCACGATCGTATCGACCGGCGACGAAAGCCCGATGATGCGACGGCTGGCGCCGAAGACGGCGATGGCGATCGCCGAATATTTCCGCGACCGTGGCGAATCGGTTCTGCTGATGGTCGATTCGATCACCCGTTTCGCCCACGCCGCGCGCGAGGTTGCACTCGCCGCCGGCGAGCCCGCAGTCGCACGCGGTTACGCGCCGACCGTCTTCACCGATCTGCCGCGCCTGTTGGAGCGTGCCGGCCCCGGTGAGGAGGGATCGGGCACGATCACCGGAATCTTCTCCGTTCTGGTCGACGGCGACGATCACAACGAGCCGATCGCAGACACCATCCGCAGCACGCTCGACGGGCACATCGTGCTTTCCAGGCACATCGCCGACCAGGCGCGCTATCCCGCCGTCGACGTGCTGGCTTCGGTCTCCCGCCTCGCCCATAACGTCTGGGACCCCGAGGAGCGCGAACTGGTGAGCAAGCTGCGCGCCATGATCGCGAAATACGAGGACACGCGCGACCTTCGTCTGATGGGCGGCTATCAGTCGGGCCGCGATTCGGGCCTGGACCAAGCCGTAGACATGGTGCCGCGAATCTACAGCGCGATGCGGCAAGGCGCTTCAGCCCCGCCGAGCGCCGATCCGTTCCGCGAGCTGCGGGACATGCTCAAGGGCGACTGACGGGTGGAGAGGGTGAAGCGGCGCGCGCGAGGCCGCCTGCCGTCAGTTCGTGGTTCTCGACAGGAGATTGCGCATGTCGCCACGCTTCCAGCGCATGCGTACCATCGCTCGCCGATGTCCAGTATGAACGCGTCCGCCGCACGGATGTGCACCCTGCGCCGGCCGCGGTGCAATTGGGCGAGCGGACGATTTCGCGATATCGGGAGGAACAACCATCGCGCGTAATTCCAATGAATTCTCCCCAACAATTCCCCCGCCCGGCACGCAAGTTGTGGATGACGTGCCGAGGGAAATCCATCGTCGTGCACAAGCTTCGATCAGTTTGCGTCAACGACCGCCAACGACGTGCCCGTAGTCCGACTCTCGCAATGCCTAGGTA
>JAEYTQ010000710.1 GCA_023433965.1 Pseudomonadota bacterium
AGTCGATCTGGAAGGACGGCAAGCCGGTGTTCGCCGGCAACAAATATGCCGACCTGTCGGAGACCTGCCTGCACTACATCGGCGGCATCATCAAGCACGCCAAGGCGATCAACGCCTTCACCAACCCCTCGACCAACTCCTACAAGCGCCTGGTCCCGGGCTATGAGGCCCCCGTGCTGCTCGCCTACTCCGCGCGCAACCGCTCCGCCTCCTGCCGCATCCCCTACACCGCTTCGCCGAAGGCCAAGCGCGTCGAGGTGCGCTTCCCCGATCCGATGGCCAACCCCTATCTCGGCTTCGCCGCGATGCTGATGGCCGGCCTCGACGGCATCAAGAACAAGATCGATCCGGGTCCGGCGATGGACAAGGACCTCTATGACCTGCCGAAGGAAGAACTGAAGCAGATCCCGACGGTGTGCGGCTCGCTTCGCGAGGCGCTGGAAAGCCTCGACAAGGACCGCGGCTTCCTCAAGGCCGGCGGCGTGTTCGACGACGACTTCATCGACGCTTACATCGAGCTGAAGATGACCGAAGTCGCCCGCTTCGAGATGACACCGCACCCGGTCGAGTTCGAGATGTACTATTCGGGCTGATCGGCTCGAATTGTCTGCAACAAGCAAAAGGCGCTTCCGTCAGGGAAGCGCCTTTTCGTTTCGAGGCGAGGTAAACACCGACTCTGGCCTCGCCGAGCTCGAGCTGCCCGCCCGATCGCGCCGAAGCTGCGGGCGATGAACTCTCGTCGGCCGCAAAGCGCCGAGCAATCGCTCCGAAGAGCCTCCGCGCCATCAGCTTTCGTTCTGCATTCGACTCCAGTTCGTTCTCAAAGAACAAATCAGAGCCGGAAGAATCGGCTCGGACCAATTCCTACTGATTGGTTATTTCGCCGCGCAATTCGAAGGCGCATTGGACAAACGCCGCTCGCGCCGGTCTCGCAGCAGAAAAGTCGATCCTACGCCGCCGCCTTCTGTCGCGTGACCAAGGCTTCGCCGAAGGCCTCGAACAGCTTGCGGTTGACGGGATTTTGCTGCGGGTCGTATTCCGCGTGCCATTGCACGCCGAGCGCAAAGCCCGGAGCTTCCGCGATGCGGATCGCCTCGATGGTGCCGTCCTCGGCAATGCCTTCGATCAGCACGCGCTTGCCGGGCTCGAGGATGCCCTGGCCGTGCAGCGAATTGACCCGAATCTTCTCGCAGCCCAGGATCTTCGCGAAAGCGCCGCCGGGCGTCAGCTCGACGTCATGACGGTCGGCGAACACGACGGTCGGATCGGGATGGATCTCGCCGTTCTCCAGCCTGGGCATGCGGTGGTTCATGCGGCCCGGAATTTCGCGGATTTCGGGATGGAGCGAGCCGCCGAAGGCGACGTTCATCTCCTGCAGACCGCGGCAGATGCCGAACAGCGGGACGCCGCGGGCGACGCAGGCGACCGAGAGCGCCAGCGCCACCTCGTCGCGGTGGATGTCGTAGGGTTCGTGCTTCTCGCAGGGGTCGACGTTGAAGCGGGTCGGATGCACGTTGGCACGCGCCCCGGTGAGGATGATGCCGTCCACGGTGTCGAGCAGCGCCGGGATATCGGTGATGTCAGGGGAGCCCGCGAACATCAGCGGCAAGCCGCCGGAGACTTCGGCCACGGCGCGCAGGTTTCGCTCGCCGACCATCTGGACCTGAAATCGATTTTCGACGCGATGGCAATTCCCGATGACGCCGACGACCGGCTTTCTCATCTGTCGTTCCGAGCCTCCCGTTACGAAGATTTCCCAAACATGCCCCTCGGATGGAACAAATTCAACAGAGGGGATCGCGGGACGGCAATGCTATTTTCGCGCAAATGCTTCCCGGGCCTCGCCCCCGGCAGGCAGGCCGGCCGCCTTCAAGGCAGTTGCCGCGCCATCGCCGGGCACGGCCAGCCAGGGCAGTCGCGCCGCGATGCGCCGTGTCACGGGCTCCCCGAGCGCCCCACCGAAATCGAGCGGCCAAAACCCGTTGGGCACGACCTCGGCCGTGAGCCCACGGAGCGCATACCCCTCGCCCAGCACCGCCTCCGCGTTGTCGCCGGCGACAAGGCGCGCGGTCTTGGGATCATTGGGATCGCCGAAGCTCACGAGCACGGGAACGAGATCGCCCTGCACTGGAACGATCCCGGTCTGCCGCTGGATATCGTTGAAGGAGACGCGGTTGCCGCGCGCGGCACCATAGGCGCGGAGCGCGACATAATTGATGTCGTCGAAGTCCAGCTTGGCGTTCTGGCGGTGCGCCAGCAAGGCCACGAGATTCTTGCCATGACCGAGGTCAACGAACACCGCCTCTCCCCGCGTGACGGTGCGGCCACTGCGGTTATGATTGCGGTCGGGCACGACGGCTAGAATGCTGGACTCGGCCTTGAGGCCGTCGGGCGTAGTCACCTCGACCGTGAGGCGATATTTATGGCTGGGCCGGTTGATCCGGATCTGGTCGCCGGCCACGAGCACGGCCAGCAGACCCAGCACGCCGGCCCACTTGCTGATCAAGCTCAAATCGCCCCCGTCGTTTTGTCTTCATCGCTTTGCACGGCCTGTGTATCGCCGTCAAACCCGCGCGACGACACGGTCTTGATTGAAGGCGCGTTTACCGAGACAGTGCGGCCCGCCGTACGCTGAAAGGACCCGGTGTGACCATATCCAAGAATGAAAGCTCCCGGACCCACGACGACCAGGCTTGGAATCAGGCCTGGGCGATCACGGTCGGGGGCATCGGCGTGGTGCTGTTCACCATGCTGCTCGTCTTCACCTGGTATTTTGCTGCCACCGTGCTGCTGATCTTCACCGGCATGCTGCTCGGTCTCGGACTCAACGCGCTGACCGGTGCGCTCGGCCGCCGTGTGCCCCTGCCACATGCGGTGCGCCTCGCGATCGTCTGCACCGCGCTCGCCCTGATGCTCGCCGGCATCGCCTATCTGGGCGGCGCCACCATTGCAGAGCAGGCTTCGCTGCTGAGCAAGACCCTCAAGTCGCAGGTCGCTAATGTCAGGTCGTTCCTGGACAGCCACGGCTTCGACACCAGCTTCTTCGATCTCGGCAACAGCCCATCCGACTCGATGAGCGCCACGCCGTCGGACGTGGCGCCCGCGCCGCCACCGTCCCCGCGCGGCACTTTGCCCAGCGCGGGCGCGCTGGCTTCCGGCGGCGGCGCGATCGTGAGCCAGACCTTCAAGCTGTTGCTCGGCACCATTCACGGCTTGGGCAACATCTTCATCGTGCTGTTCCTGGGCCTCGCCTTCGCCGCCCAGCCTGGCGTCTATCATGACGGCCTGCTGTTCCTCGCACCGGCGCGGCACCGTACCCGTGTCGCCCTCGTGATCGACCGTATCGCCGAGACGCTGGAGCGCTGGCTGATCGCCCAGTTCATCGTCATGATCGCGGTCGGCGTCGTGACCTGGATCGGGCTCGCGATCATCGGCATCCCCGGCGCATTCATTCTGGGAATCCAGGCGGGCCTGCTCGCCTTCATCCCGACGGTCGGCGCCATCATCGCCGGCGTCATCGTGGTTCTGGCGAGCCTTGCTTCGGGCTGGATCGCGGCGCTGTCGGCCTTTCTGCTCTTCATGGGCGTCCATGCCATGGAGAGCTACCTGCTGACGCCGATCATGCAGCGGCAGGCGCTCGACATCCCGCCGGCGACGCTCTTTGCGTTCCAGATCCTGCTCGGCGTCGTGTTCGGCATCTGGGGCCTCGCGCTGGCGCTGCCGCTGGTCGCCATCGCCAAGGCCATGATCGTCCATGTCAAGACATACGAGGCGGCGCCGTTGGCGGAGGCGGCCTGACGCCGGCTCAGGGCCTCAGGTCGTCAGCACCGTCTCGGTGTGCTCGACTTCGGGGGGCGCGGCAAAATACTGGCCGACCAGGCCGCGCCATTCGGCGAAGTTCTCCGAGCCGCGGAAGTCGACGGTGTGGTTCTCCAGCGTCGCCCATTTCACCATCAGCCGGTAGCGCTGCGGTTTCTCGATCGATTTATGCAGCTCGAAACCGTGAAAGCCCTTGGAGCGCCCGAAGGCGGCCTTGGCCTTGGCCACGGCCGCCTCGAAGTCCTTCTCGCTGCCCGGCTTGACGTCGATTTGCGCGATCTCGGTGATCATCGGTTTCCATCCCAGTTGTTCGATGGGCGTCTCTATCGCAGCCTGCGGCAAAGAAAAAGGCGCCGAAACGGTGCCCTGCCCGGCCAAAATCGAGGGTGGTTCAGGCGAACAGCAGAACGGCCCCCATCACGGTCAGCGCACAACCCGCGAACCAGACGAGCGGCCAGTAACTGCGGTGCTGCGTGTAGCGCCCTTGCGCGCGGCGCTCGGTGATCAGCGCACGCTCGTATTCGTCCGCGGTCGAGAACAGACACGCGAAGCCGCCACGCGCCGAGGCAGCCTGGGCTTCGAGCGACATCAGGGCAGCTTGCGGATTCCGTCGACGGATCGATTCCATGACCACGATGGTAGGGATCGAATGGTAAACGGAGATTTACCGCAAGCCCGGCTTGCGTCTCACGCGGTGGCCGGACGCGGCTGCGACGCGCCGGTTCGCGCCGCGCTCTGGCGCCGCCAGTTCTCCAGCGACAGCGGCAGCTCCTCGGCCGCCTCGACGCGATTACGGCCGCCCCGCTTGGCTTGGTAGAGCGCCGTATCGGCCGAAGCGAGCAGCACCTCGAGCTCGGTACCGGCCGGACCGCCCGCAACGCCGATGCTGACGGTGGTGTCGACCGGGCCTTCGTCCACCACGACGCCCGAGGTCTCGAACGCCTCGCGCACGCGCTCGGCAACCAGCACACCCTCCTCCAGCGAGCACGGCAACAGCGCGGCGAACTCTTCGCCGCCGATGCGGCCCGAAAGGTCGGTGATGCGCAAATTGCTGACCACGACGGTGGAGAACAGCTTCAGCATCTCGTCGCCGGCGGGATGGCCGAAGCGGTCGTTGATCGACTTGAAGTGATCGATGTCGAAGATCATCACGGTCACTGGACGCCCGGCCTTGGCCTCGCGCTCGATCACGCGCGCGCAGGCCTCCGAGAAGCCGCGGCGGTTGAGCATCCCGGTCAGGGGATCGGTCGATGCGGCGGTCCGGTGCGCCGTCACCGTGCGTTCCGACACCAGCATGAAGATCACGAACACGGTGCCGACGGCATAGAGGATGAGCTCGACCGCGAACACGGTCACCCAGATGCTCTGGGAGAAGCCGGCATCGTGCGGACGCAGGAAGCTGCCGAGCACGATCGGCAGCATCAGCACGCAACCGTGCATCACCGGCACGACGAAGGCCGGCCAGCGCCGTTGCAGGCTCTTGCGCCGCTCGACCCAGAGCTCGCTTGCGGTCAGCGCCGCATACACCGAGACGATGCCGGCACCGACGAGCATGCGCAGCATGGATGCGGCGGGATCAAGCAGCGTCGCGGCAGCGACCCAGGCCAGCGCGCCGAGCACGAGGCCGGGCCAGTTCGGCTTGCGGCCATGGAAAACGCGCGCCGCGTTCCAGACCATGCCGCAGGCGACGAAGCCGACGGCATTCAGCGCAAGATAAATGTGCGGGCCCAGCGCGTCGCCCGCCGCGGTCCACAGCGCGACGGAGGCGGCACCGAGGAGATAGGCGGTGCCCCACCATTTCAGCGCCGGGCTGTTCTCCTGCTTGCCGAAAAACACCATCATGGCGCCGAGCAGTGCGGCGACCATGGTGGCGACCAAATAGAGCGTGATGCTATCGAGCGACGTCATGTCGGCCCCCTCTGAAACATAGCAGCTACGCGATCGGCACATCCGATTTGCGCGCCCTTCCGAAAGGCGACGCTAGGTC
>JAEYTQ010000730.1 GCA_023433965.1 Pseudomonadota bacterium
CTTCGCTCACGGCGGCCGCGGAGACGAAAGTCAGCGAGGTCGCGGTCCGCGCGCGGCCGAAGGCGCCGAACATCGGCCGGTAATGAACCGGCTGCGGCGTCGGGATCGAGGCGTTGGGGTCGCCCATGGGCGCGGCGACGATCGTGCCGCCCTTGACGATGCAGTACGGCTTGACGCCGAAAAAGGCCGGCGACCATAGCACCAGATCGGCCATCTTGCCCTTCTCCACTGAGCCGATCAGCTTCGACACGCCATGCGCGATCGCGGGGTTGATGGTGTACTTGGCGATGTAGCGCTTGACGCGGAAATTGTCGTTGTCCCTGCCCTTGTCCTGCGGCAAGGACCCGCGCTGCTTCTTCATCTTGTCGGCAGTCTGCCAGGTCCGGATGATGACTTCGCCGAGACGACCCATCGCCTGCGAGTCCGAGGACATCATCGACAGCGCGCCGAGATCGTGCAGGATGTCCTCGGCCGCGATGGTTTCCTTGCGGATGCGGCTTTCGGCGAAGGCGAGGTCTTCCGCGATCGATGGGTCGAGGTGATGGCACACCATCAGCATGTCCAGATGCTCGTCGATGGTGTTGCGCGTGAACGGGCGGGTCGGATTGGTCGAGGACGGCAGCACGTTCTTCAGGCCTGCGACCTTGATGATGTCGGGGGCGTGGCCGCCGCCGGCGCCTTCGGTGTGGAAGGCGTGGATGGTACGGCCCTTGAAGGCCTTGATGGTGTCCTCGACGAAGCCGGACTCGTTCAGCGTGTCGGTGTGGATCATCACCTGGATATCGTGAGCGTCGGCGCCCGAGAGGCAGTTGTCGATCGCGGCCGGCGTCGTGCCCCAGTCCTCGTGCAGCTTCAGCGCGCAGGCACCGGCCTTGATCATCTCGACCAGCGCGGCGGGGCGCGAGGCGTTGCCCTTGCCGGAAATGCCGAGATTGACGGGGAACGCATCGAACGACTGGATCATCCGCGCAATGTGCCAGGGACCGGGCGTGCAGGTGGTGGCGAAGGTGCCGTGCGAGGGGCCGGTGCCGCCGCCCAGCATCGAGGTGACGCCGGACATCAGCGCGTGCTCGATCTGCTGCGGGCAGATGAAGTGGATATGGCTGTCGAAACCGCCCGCGGTGAGAATCTTGCCTTCGCCCGCGATCACGTCGGTGCCGGGGCCGATGACGATGCTGACGCCGGGCTGGATGTCGGGATTGCCCGCCTTGCCGATGCCTGCGATCATGCCGTCCTTGATCGCGACGTCGGCCTTCACGATGCCCCAATGGTCCACGATCAGCGCATTGGTGATGACGGTGTCGGCCGCGCCCTGCTTGTTCGTCACCTGCGACTGCCCCATGCCGTCGCGGATCACCTTGCCGCCGCCGAACTTCACCTCCTCGCCATAGGTGGTGAAGTCTTTCTCGACCTCGATGATGAGATCGGTGTCGGCCAGCCGCACCTTGTCGCCGGTGGTCGGACCGAACATGTCGGCATAGACGGAACGCTTCATTCTGACGGACATCACAAGCCCCGTTTGCGATTGAATGTCTGGTTGGTCACAGCAAGGCCCTTGCTGCTTTCACGGCATCATCGAATTTTTCGTCGAGCCACGCGTTGCCGCCCCGGCAGCCGGCAACGACCTGCTCTGCCCAACCGCTGTAGTCGGCAAGGTCGGCGCGCTCTTCTGCGGTCGGATCCGAATGAATCCGCGCGCCGATATTGCTGATCTTGTCGGCGATCTTGACCAACCTCGCCCCGGGAGACTTATGCGGAGCGTCCTCGATCTGCTTCTGCCGCCGCTCAGGCTTGGGCAGGCTCATGTCATCGGTGCACTCGGCGACGAGCGAGGCGACACGCTCCGAAAATCTTCGCGCGAGCTCACCGCGCGTGGTGTCGGTGTCCTCGATGGTGTCATGCAGCCAGCCGGCCGCGACCAGCTCGGCGTCGGTGCCGTCGGTTGCGGTCGCAAGCAGGTTTGCGACCTCGGCGAGATGATTGACATAGGGCTCTTGACCTCGCCCCTTGCGCGCCATGCCGTTGTGGCGGCGCGCGGCGAACTCAGCAGCTTCGGAGACCAGGCGAACGGGTGAGAGCATGGTCATGCCTCTTCCGCGCGATCAGATACACCGGTCTCTCCGTTCCCTCCCCCCCTGCGGGGGAGGGGCAGGGAGGGGGGTGCTCCGGGCTCCGCTGCCTGAAGTATGGCGAGAGCCACTCCCTCCAGGTTCTTCATCACTTCGTCATTGGTGAAGCGCAACACCTGGTAGCCGCGCGACGCGAACCACTCGTCGCGCACCTTGTCGTGCCGGATGCGCTCCCCAAATTCGTGGCTTTCGCCGTCGACCTCAACGACGAGCTTGCAGGAATGGGCGACGAAATCCGCAATGTAGTTGCCCATTGGAGCTTGACGGCGAAATCCGAGACGAGCCAAACGATGAGCTCTAAGATGGCGCCAGAGAAGCGTCTCTGCACGCGTCATCGCCCGCCGCAATTGCATGGCACGGGTTCTTTGAAGCTGAGAGACCTCGTCGTGCGGCATACCCCCCTCCCCGACCCTCCCCCGCAAGGGGGAAGGGAGCGAGACAGTCGTGCTCACCTCACTGTGGATCACCGCTCGCATCCCGTGTTAGTGCAAGCTCACAGCTTCCCCATGACGTCGCCCCGGAAGCCGTAGATGGTCTTCTTCCCCGCCATGGCGACGAGCTGAACGTCGCGGGTCTGGCCGGGCTCGAAACGGACGGCGGTGCCGGCGGCGATGTCGAGGCGCATGCCGCGCGCCTTCTTGCGGTCGAACTTCAGCGCGGGGTTGGTTTCGAAGAAATGGTAGTGCGAGCCGACCTGAATGGGGCGGTCGCCGGTGTTGGCGACCGTCAGCGTCACGGTCCTGCGGCCGGCATTGAGCTCGATCTCGCCGTCCTGGATGAAGAGTTCGCCGGGGATCATTCTATCCTCCTCGTTTCCGGGGCTCGCGCAGCGAGAGCCCCGAATCTCGAAACCAAAACCTCTGGATTCCGGGTTCGCACTTCGGGCGCCCCGGAATGACGGATTCAAACTACCTGATCGGCTCGTGCACGGTGACGAGCTTGGTCCCGTCAGGGAAGGTCGCCTCGACCTGGATGTCGTGGATCATCTCGGGAATGCCCGGCATCACCTGGTCGCGGGTCAGAACCTGCGCGCCGGATTGCATCAGCTCGGCGACGGTGCGGCCGGCACGTGCGCCTTCGAGGATGAAGTCGGATATGATGGCGATCGCCTCGGGATGATTGAGCTTGACGCCACGGTCCAGCCGGCGGCGCGCCACGATCGCCGCCATCGAGACCAGAAGCTTGTCCTTTTCGCGGGGAGACAGGTTCATGAAGACTCTCTTCCGTTCAACACGTCAATTCCGCCATCAGTTCAACCAGAGCCGTGGCAGCGCCGCGCCAG
>JAEYTQ010000012.1 GCA_023433965.1 Pseudomonadota bacterium
ACGCCGACCTCGTCGACATCGTCGCGACCGGCGACGAGGAGGTGCAATGCGCGGTTGCCCGGCGCGTCGCGCTACCGGTCTCGGTCTGCGCCGCCATCGCCGAGGTCGGCTGCGCGGCAGCAGCGCTCGAGTTGATCGAAAATCCGCATGCCGAACTCGCCCCGTTCTCCTGGGACCGCATCGTCGAGCGTCACGGCCACCTCGCTGCGATCCGCGAGGCGATGCTGGTGCTGGAGGATCTGCCGGCCGCAACCCGCGCGGCGCTGGTGGCAAAGCTGTCGCAGACCCTGGCGCAATTCGTCGTGGCGCGGAACTGGCTGAGCGCCGACCGCGCGGACCGTATCACGATCGAGGCGCGCGACCGCTCCACCTTGAACATCGCGGCGCGCTCGCGCGGCGAGGACATGCAAGGCCTGGTCCGGCATTTGCGCCTGACCGGCCAATTGACCGCGGGCCTGATCCTGCGGGCACTGCTCTCGGGCAATGTCGATTTGTTCGATGCGGCACTCGCCGAGCTCGCCGACCTGCCGCTGCCGCGCGTCTCGGCGCTGTTGCACGATCGCGGCGGCAACAGCCTGCAAGCACTGCTACGCCGCGCCGGGCTGCCCGAGACGACGTTCGCGGCATTCCAGGTCGCGCTCGATGCCTGCCACGAGCAGGGCTTCGTCGACAGCGACGACGGCGCGGTTCGCTTGCGCCGGCGCATGGTCGAGCGCGTGCTCACCCATTGCGAGACGGAGCGCGGAGCCACCGAGCCGCTGCTGGTCCTGCTCCGCCGCTTCGCCACGGAATCGGCACGTGAGGAGGCGCGCCTGTTCTGCGACGAGCTCGCCGCGGATGATGCGATCGATCCGGTGTACGACGATCCGATCGCGGCTTAGTTCGTGGTTCGCGATAGGGCGGGCGTCAGAGACAAACTCCGTCATTACGAGCGCAGCGAAGCAATCCGGAATCCCTCGGCGGAGAAAGTCCGGATTGCTCGCTGCGCTCGCAATGACGGGAGGAGAGAGCGGAGTCGCTACTCCGCCGGTGCGATGCTGGGCGCCAGGATCACTTCGAGATGCTCGGGCCGGTCGCGGTTCACGTGGGCAAGATAGTCGTCGGCGACCTGGCGCAGGCGGCGGCTGAGCTCGGCGGAAACGCTGATGCTGTCGAGCCTGGTGTTCTCGTGCACGATGGCGAGAACGGCGTTGATGTGGTGCGTGAACAGCTCGGCCGGGACCTTTGCCAGATCGGGTGCGTGCTCGATGACGCGGCACAGGCTCTCGGCAACTCCCGCCGCCGAAGGAAAGCCGAAGGTCGCCGCATCGCCCTTGATGTCGTGTGCGGCGTGGAACAGCTCGTCCCGCAGCTTCTTGCTGAAGCCCTCCTTCTGCACGGCAGTCCAGGCGGCGGACAGTCTCTCGGCCTCGATCGTCATCCAGTCGTTGAACTCGCCGGACAGGCCCGCCAGCGCCTGCTCGGCGCGGGCGATCGGATCGTCGATGTCGTTGTCCTCGACCCGGCGCATGACCTTGCGCAGCGGATTGGGCTGCGTGATGATCTGGTGCGTGGCGAAGGCCTTGACCTCGATGTCCTTTGCGCTGTTCTTCGCCATGATCCCTGCCTCGTCTGAAGAGCTTGCGCTAGATGGAGGAGCGGGCCTTGTCGAGCAGCGAAGGCTGCTGCAGCACCTCGTGCTTTTCGCCGACGCGGCGCTCGGGGCCCATATAGGCGGAGTTGGTGTTGCGGCGGCGGTCCGGCCCGAAATAGGTCTTGGTCTTGATGAAGGGGCGGGGATTGGCGACCACGTTGAGGATACGCTGATAGAGTCCCTTGGCCGAGATCGGCTTGGCGAGGAATTCGGTGACGCCGGCATCGCGTGCGACGGTGACGCGACGCTTCTCGGAATGTCCGGTCAGCATGATGATCGGCGCGTAAGGATTGCCCTTGGACTCCGGCTGCCGGATCATCTGCGCGAGCTCGAGGCCGTCGAAGATCGGCATGGCCCAGTCGGTGATGACGATGTCTGGCACGTAATGGCTGTACATCTCGAGCGCGGTGGCGCCGTCCTCGGCCTCATAGACTTCGCGCGCGCCGAACGAATGCAGCAACGTCCGCAGGATGCGGCGCATGTGCGGATTGTCGTCGCAGACGAGGAAACGCAGTTTATTGAAGTCGATGCGGAACATGACGCCCGGGCCAAAGCGGTCAACCTTCGTTAACCATATCGCGCCGGGAGTTAACGAAGGGTTGCGAGCGGGCTGCCGAGGCGTCGCGGGAGAGGCAGCTCAATAGCCGAACTGCTCGCGCAGGATGCGCTCTTCCAGGCTGTGGCCGGGGTCGAACAGCATCCGCATCGAGATGGTCTTGTCGGAGAGCACCTCGACCCGGCGGACGTCGCGTACCTCGTCGTGGTCGGCGACGGCCGCGACGGGCCGCTTGTCGCCTTCCAGCACCTCGATCACGACATAAGCCGTGTTGGGCAGCAGTGCGCCGCGCCAGCGGCGCGGGCGGAAGGCGCTGATCGGCGTCAGCGCCAGCAGCGCGGCGTTGATCGGCAGGATCGGACCCTGTGCGGAGAGGTTATAGGCGGTCGAGCCGGCCGGCGTCGCCACCATGATGCCGTCCGCGATCAGCTCGGACATGCGCTCGCGCTCGTCGATCAGGATCCGCAAGCGCGCGGCCTGGTAGGTCTGCCGGAACAAGGCGACCTCGTTGATGGCGTGATGCAGGTGGACGCGCTCGTTGACGTCGGTCGCGCGCATCAGGAGCGGATTGATCTCGGATTCGTGAGCCGCTTCGAGCCGCGCACGCAGATCGTGCGTCGAGTATTCGTTCATCAGGAAGCCGATGGTGCCGCGGTGCATGCCGTAGATCGGCTTTCCCGAGTGCATGTTCTGGTGCAGCGTCTGGAGCATCAAGCCGTCGCCGCCGAGCGCGACCACGACGTCGGCATCGGCCGGATCGCAATTGCCATAGTCCCGCGTGAGCTGGCTGAAGGCGGCTTGTGCCTCGCTGCTCGGGCTGGCGACGAAGGCGATCCGGTCGTGTCGCGAGGACTTGGTCATGACTTCCCCGGCAGGTGCCGCTGGCTCGAATGAGTTCCGCCGGGCTCGTCTATACGAGATTGGCCTGCATTGTCGAGGATGACCGCCTGCCAAGGCAAACGAGGTACTCCATCTCCGTTTCAGAACAAAGCAAAACCAGTCGATCGGCCTGTTCAGAGCGCCTTCCGACCCGCAATCCCCCAAACCGTCGCAATTCCGCGCTAGCTTTGGGTGTGCCCGGCGAGCCGGGCAGGGAGATCGACCATGATCACGAATTTGCCGGTGCTTCGCCGCGCGAGCCTTGTACTGGCGCTGTCGGCTTTCGCGCTCGCCAGCGTCGCGCGTGCGGATGATGCGCAGCAGCCGCGCTCCGAGGCGGCCTCGCCGGCGGGACAGAAGAGCGGGCGCGGCAATAGCCCGCAAGGCGCGGCTCAGGCGGGGGAGTTGCACCGTCTCCCGCCGGATTCGACCACGAAGCAGACGGTGGAGCTGCCCGGCCGTACCCTCAACTTCGCCGCGACTGCCGGCTCGATCCGTGTGTTCGACGGAAAGGGGGAGCCGCTGGCCGACATCGCCTACACGTCCTACCAGCTCGACGGCACCGATCGCGCCACGCGCCCCGTGACGTTCCTGTTCAATGGCGGACCCGGCGCATCTTCGGCATGGCTCCAGTTCGGCGCAGCGGGGCCGTGGCGGCTGCCGCTCGACGGCGAGGCCCTGTCGCCCTCGGCCGCGCCCGAGGTGAAGCCGAACGCCGAGACCTGGCTCGACTTCACCGATCTCGTCTTTATCGATCCCGTCAGCACCGGCTACAGTCGCTTCGTTGCGAGCGGCGAGGACGCGCGAAAATCGTTCTACTCCGTCGATGGCGACGCCAATTCGATCGCGCTCGTGATCCGGCGCTGGCTCGAAAGGCACGAGCGGCTGACGTCGCCGAAATACGTCGCCGGCGAAAGCTATGGCGGCATTCGCGGCCCAAAGGTCGTGCGCCAGTTGCAGCTTCAGCACGGGGTTGGCGTCAGAGGCTTGATCCTGGTGTCGCCGCTCTTGGACTTCCGCGAGTTCACCGGCACGAGCCTCCTGCAATATGTCGCGACGTTGCCGAGTTATGTGGCAGTGGCGCGCGAGGCCAGGGGGCCGGTCAAGCGTGCCGATCTCGCCGATGTCGAGGATTACGCGCGCGGCGAGTTTCTGGCCGACCTCGTCAAGGGCGAAGCGGACAAGGAGGCAACGACGCGTCTGGCCGACAAGGTCGCCGAGCTCACCGGCATCGACAAGGCAGTCAGTCGGCGCCTCGCCGGCCGCTTCGACGTCGGCGAATTCCGCCGCGAGTTCGATCGCAAGAACGGCAGGGTGACGGGCCGCTATGATGCCTCGGTGCGTGGCTTCGACCCCTATCCGGATTCGAGCAGCTCGCGCTTCGGCGATCCCTCCGGCGATGCGCTCCAGGCGCCGCTGACGAGTGCGGCGGTCGATGTGTCGACACGCAAGCTCAACTGGCGGCCCGACGGCTCCTATGAAGTTCTGAATGGCAGCATTGGGGATCGCTGGGATTTCGGACGCGGCATCAACCCGCCGCAATCGGTCTCCGAGCTGCGCCAGATCCTGGCCACCGACGCCAAGCTGAACGTGTTGGCCGCGCACGGCCTGTTCGATCTGGCTACGCCCTATTTCGGAACGAAACGGGTGCTCGATCAGTTGCCGGCTTTCGTGACGGAGCGCGTGAAGTTCGTCGTCTATCCCGGCGGCCACATGTTCTACTCACGCGACGGATCGCGGCAGGCGTTCCGCGGCGAGGTGGAAAGATTGATCAGAGAGTAGGCCGGCGCTTGCGCGGCTTGTATTTGCGCGCGATCTCACGTGAGACGACCTTTCCCGGCCTCACATTCGCTCCGGCGATCCAGATGTCGCTGATCTTACCGCGCTTGTCGCGGACACGGCGCACCGGCTCGCCGTGGCTGGAATAGCCGGCCGCCCAGTCGAGCTTGCCGGTGTCGCGCCCGGTGACCTCGATCTCGGCGGCATCCATGAACGGGTTGCTGAACTGCGGATTGGCGACGAGCACGCGGTTGCCTGCGGGCACGAGATCGGTCGCGCCCCAGATTGTCCACCAGCGGCCGGCCCAGTCGCGCAGGCGCCGGTCGGGCGCGCCGCGGGTCCGGAAGACGCGCAGGATCTGCATCGCGCCATCCATCCAGAACGGCGCCGCGCCGTCGATGGAGTTGCTGAGGATGCTGATCGACAGCTCGCAAGCGGGGATCGAGCAGGTCCGGGAGATGTAGCCCTGAAAACCTCCGCCATGGCCGAACCACTCCCAGCCGTCGGTCTTGCCGGCGTTGACGCCGAGGCCGTAATAGCCCTCGAAGCTCTGCGGGATGCGCCAATGGTGTCGCGTCATCTCGCGGCGGCTTGCGACCGAGAGCACGCTCTTCTTCGCATTCGGCGATAGCTGGGCGAAGAAGCGCGCGGTATCGCCGGCGGTCGCGACGAAGCCCGCGGCGGATGCCATCGCATGGGCGGGATTGTCGCCCGGGATCACGCAGCGCTCGCCAAACGGCAGTTTTCGCGTGTGGCCGCGCGCCAACAGGGCGCCCTTTGGAAGCGGTGCGTCCGGCTCAGTTGCGCGCAAGCCTGCGGGCTCGATGATCTCGCGCCTGACCCAGCTCGCATAGGACTCCTTCGTCACCGCCTCGATGACAAGGCCGATCAGCCCAAAGCCGTGGTTGGAATATTTGAAGCGCGTGCCGGACTCGATCGCGGTCGGTAGCTTCAACTCCTCGCGCAGCTCGTTCGCGTCGAGATAGGGGCGGCGGTCGAGGAATTGGCCGGAATCGGCGCCGTCGCGCGTCAGCCCGGCGCTGTGCGACAGCACTTGCGCGATCGTGGTCTCCGCGACACGCGGATGCAGCCCGCTGACATACTGGCCGACCGTGTCGTCGAGCCGGATCTTGCGCTGCTCGCGCAGCTTCATGATGCCGGCCGAGGTGAAGCTCTTCGAGTGCGAGGCGATGCGGAAGCGGTGGCGCGGGGTCAGCTTCTCGCCGGTATCGAGATTGGCATGGCCGAACGCGTGCTCGGCGACGACCTCGCCGCGATGGACGAATGCGACGAGGACGCCGGGCTGCTGCATCGTGGTCAATTGGAATTCGATCCAGGAGCCGATGTAGTCGATCGCGGATCGCAGCCAATTGTCCATTGCGCACCCAAATGCGAGGAAGAAAGGTGCGCGAGGCTAGCCGAGAAAGCAGAACGGGCACAACCCGAAGGTCGTGCCCGTTCGCTCGAATTCCGGAATTGCGATCGTCAGTAGACCAGCGTCGCGCCGGTCGGCTTGTCGAGCGCTTCCGCCAGCGAGCGATACTCCGGGTTGTCGGTGCCCGCGAGCGAGGCGATCTTGTCGAGATGATACTGCGCCTGCTCGCGGTTGCCCTGTTCAAGCTGCCAGAGGCCGTAATACTGCCAGGTGCGGACGTGGTTCGGATCGTCCTTCAGCGCCAGCTCATAATAGGCCTTCGACGACCGGTAGTCGCCGAGCTTGCGATAGGAATAGCCGATCAGGTTGGCGACGTCGGCGACGTCGTCACGCCCCAGCGACTTTAACTGGCTGATCGCGCCAGTGTAGTCCTGCTTGTCGTAGATCGCTGCGTAGGCGGTGCGGTAGGCCGCGAGGAATTTGGGATCGCTGACGGAGGAGCTCTTCTTCTTGCCCTTCTTGGTCGAGGTGTCCGATTTCGGCGGCGACGAAGGCTCGTCGCTGCCCGCGGCATGCGCGCTGGACAGCACGGGCGCGGCCGCCAGCGTCATGGCGACAAGTCCCGGCACAACAAGCGTTGAGAGTTTGCGCATCTAAATTCTCCCGTATGGAACGTGGCGATCCTACACGATTGCCCGAAGACCGGAACACCCAGCGGGGAAAAACATTCCCGCCGCGCACGATCTATTCGCCTGGGCGGATCACCAACCCGTCATCGAGATGAACGGGAGCCTGCAAAGCGCTTCAGACGGGGTTCAGTGCGGCCCGCCTAGGCTCTGGCCCACGGTCGACGGGTAGGCGAGAGGGCGCCGCCCCGAGATCCTTAGGCACAGCCGGATGCGACCAGGCCGTTGACATCAGACAAGCGCAACTGACGACTGATCCCGCTGCAGCATCCCTGGCATTGCCCCGCCGCCGCTCGTGGATTTCGGGCCCGGTCCGACCACCACGCTTCGTGCGAAAGCCCGAGGTGTCGCGGCGGACCGGTGCGCTGCTGGCGCCGGTGCAAGCGAATTCCCTTCGTGCGGGCTTGGGGCTAGTGTCCTGAACCAGAAGTTCGCAACATTGCTCTGTTTTCGGCCGGGGTATTGTATCGGCAGAAGCGCTCGATGGAAGCAAGGATGTCATCAGCGGACTTGGTCCATCGGAATGGTTTCGGATCGGCATTGTGTCGTTCGATGAACGAGGTGATGTCCGCCCTGAGGGCAGCGACGCTGCGATAGACGCCGCGCCTGATCTTCTTATCGGTAAGGAGCGCAAAGAAGCGCTCGACCTGGTTGAGCCATGACGAACTGGTCGGGGTCAGGTGCACATGCCAGCGCGGTCTTTTAGCCAGCCATCGCCGGATCAGCGGGGTCTTGTGCGTTGCGTAGTTGTCCATGACGAGATGGACGTCGAGTTCGCCCGGTACGGCGGCCTCGATCTCGTCGAGGAATTTGCGGAACTCTGCGGCTCGGTGGCGTCCGTAACATTTGCCGATGACACGCCCGGTCGCAATGTCGAGGGCGGCGAACAGCGATGTAGTGCCGTGCCTTTTGTAGTCATGGCTCCTTCGAGCCGGCTGACCGGGACGCATCGGCAGCATCGGCTGACTGCGGTCCAGCGCCTGGATTTGGGACTTTTCGTCTACACACAGAACGACGGCGTGTGCCGGCGGCGAGACGTAAAGGCCGACAATGTCGCGCACCTTGGCCACAAAGTTCGGATCGGTCGAGAGCTTGAATGTCTCCAGCCGATGCGGCTGGAGCCCGAAGGCCCGCCAGATGCGTTGCACCGTCGACACCGACAGGCCGCTGGCCTTCGCCATGCCGCGAGAGCTCCAATGGGTGGCGTTCTCGGGGCAGCTTTCCAGCGTTCGCACAATCACGGCTTCGATGCGGGCATCGTCAACGGTGCGCGGGGCTCCGGAACGGGGTTCGTCGTGAAGCCCGGCCACGCGCTGCTCTACGAAACGGCGCCGCCACTTGCCTACCGTCCCCCGCTCCAGGCCCAGCTTGGCCGCCACTTCCTTGTTTTGACCGCCTTCCGCGCAGGTCAGCACGATCCGGGCTCTCAGAGCCAGCGCCTGCGCCGTCTTC
>JAEYTQ010000059.1 GCA_023433965.1 Pseudomonadota bacterium
CGCGACCATGTAGGTCGCCACCGTCCACGGCGCGCCGCAGAAGCCGATCAGCGCGACCTTGGGATCGAGCGCGCCGCGCACGAGCTTCAGCGCGTCGAACACCGGTTGGAGCTTGCCGAGATCCGCGTGCGGCGCCAGCGTCGCGATCTTGGCGGGATCGTCCAGCGGTTCGAGCCGCGGGCCCTCGCCGGCCTCGAATCGCACCGAGCGTCCGAGCGCATAGGGGATCACCAGAATGTCCGAGAAGATGATCGCGGCATCGAAGCCGAACCTTCGGATCGGCTGCAGCGTCACCTCTGCGGCAAGCTCTGGGTTGAAGCAGAGATCGAGGAAGCCGCCGGCCTTGGCGCGCACCTCGCGATATTCCGGCAAGTAGCGCCCCGCCTGGCGCATCATCCACATGGGAGGAACGCCCTGGCGCTGGCCGGAGAGCACGTCGATGAATGGTTTCGTCGCAGACTGGGGCACGAAGGGTTCCTGCACAAGGTTAAGGCCTCTGATACACCGGCCCGCGTCAGCGGAACAGGGGAACCAGCGCGCCCGGGCAGCGTTGAACCAGCCGATGGAGGAGATCATGGCTGAGACATTCAATCCCGCCCCGCACGACAAGCACGCGGATGATCTGCACGAGGCGCTCGCCGCCGATCGGCAGTCCAAGCTCGACGCCGGGCTGAAGGACACGTTCCCGGCCTCCGATCCCGTGAGCGCCGCGCAGCCGACGCCCTCGAAGGCCGATGCCGATGCCGACAGTCCCTCGTTCTGGGACAAGGTCAAGTCGATCTTCAGCTAGAAGGGTGGGTAGGCCGGATTCCGACACGCTCGCTAACACCTCGTTAGCGATGCGTCGATTACGGTCTCCGTAGGACTACTGGAACCCGGTTAGATTGCCGCGGCCTTCAGGAGTGATTTCAGAGTTCAATAATAGAAGCGGCAGAGTTTCCGAACGATCGGAGAACTCTGCCGTATGCCCACTGCGACCCAAAAAGCCGGATTGAGCCGTCTGCCGCTGCGGGCGGCGGCGTTTGTCGTGCTGACCTGCGTGGTCATCCTCGGCGTCAGCGGCTGGCGCGAATGGGCAGCTCGGGATGCGGTGCTCAAGGGCGCCGAAACCGAGATGGCGAATGTCGCGCGTTCGCTCAAGCAACATGCGGAGGACAGTTTCGATCTGCTGGATTCGGGCGTCGTTGGTGTCGTCAGCCGGCTGGAGATCGACGGCACCGGGCCGGCCACGATCGCGAAGCTCGCCACCATCCTGGAAGCGCGCAAGAAGGCGATCGATCGCATTCACAGCCTTGCCATCGTGGACGATCGGGGCAATTGGCTGACCTCGCCCGGCACAATCGGATCGACCTTCAGCGACGATGCCTTCTTCCGTTACCACCGGCTCTCGCCGAAACGAGAGGCTCACGTCGGGCACCCCGTGAAGAGCCTGATCGACGGCGAATGGGTCGTTACCCTCTCCCGGCGCTTCAACAAGCCGGACGGCAGCTTCGGCGGCGTGGTGCTCGCGACCATCAGCGCCAACTATCTCTCGCATTTCTACGAGCAGTTCGAGATCGGCCGCAACAGCTCCGTCGCACTGACGCATGGCGATGGCATCATCATTGCGCGCAATCCCGGCAACGACAAATTTGTCGGACACAGCGTTGCCGACACCGCGCTCTTCCGTGACGCCAGCCTGCAGCGGTCGAGCGGCGCCTATCATTTTCAATCGCCGCTGGATGGTGCCGAGCGCGTCAGCTTCTTCTGGCGCAGCAGCCGTTATCCGCTCCTCCTCGTGGCCACGCTGGACAAGGAGGAACTGCTCGCGCCCTGGCGCGCCGATGCAATCTCGCGCATGCTCTACGTCGTCGCGCTGGTGATGCTGATTGCGGTCATCGGCGGTGTGCTGGTGCGGCAGTTGCAGCGGGGCCAGCGCATGGCCGTCGCGCTGGCCGAGACGGAGGCGCATTTCCGCCTGCTCGCCGAAGGCTCGAGCGACATGGTCACGCGCATCGGGCTCGACGAGCGAATGCGCTACGTCTCGCCTTCTTCGGTGCGTGTCGTCGGCTGGCGACCCAATCAGCTGATCGGCACGCCGGCCCTTGCGGGCGTCAACCCGGCCGATCTGCCGGAGGTCCAGGCGATCGTCGGCGCCTTGAAGCGTGGCGAGAGGGAAGAGGCGCGTCTCACCTACCGCAACGTGCACCGGCAGCACGGCGAAGTCTGGCTCGAATCGACCATGCGGGTGACGCGCAAGGGCAATGGCAACGTCGATGGCGTGGTGGCGATCACGCGCGACATCACCGAGCAGAAGAGGCTGGAAACCAGGCTGGAGACGCTTGCGATCGAGGACAGCCTCACCGGCCTCGCCAATCGCCGCCGCTTCGACGAGCGTCTGAAGGAGGAATGGGCCCGCGCCTATCGCGACCGCTCCAGCCTCGCATTGCTGATGATCGACGTCGACCATTTCAAGGCCTACAACGACGAATACGGCCATCCCGCCGGCGATGCCTGCCTGCGCCTGGTCGCAAAGATCATTGCGGCCGAGACGCAGCGCGCCGGCGATGTGGCGGCGCGCTACGGCGGCGAGGAATTCGCCATGCTGCTGCCGAACACCGACGCTGCCGGATGCGCCCGGGTCGGCGAGCGGATCCGCAACGCCATTCACGAGGCCGGCCTCGTTCACCACAGCAATCCGGTGGCCGGATGCGTCACCGCCTCGATCGGCGGCGCCGCCTGCCGGCCGGCGCTGGAGCGCACGGCGGGTGTGGCCTCGCTGGTCGAAGCTGCCGACCAGGCGCTCTACGCCGCCAAGGAGGCCGGCCGCAACCGGTTGGTGATGGCGGGCCAGATCGTCGACCTCATGCTCGAGGCGTCCGGCCAGTAATCCGTCAATAGTGCGGCGGAGGCTCGTTGGCTGGCCCCGGCGCATTGGCCTCGGCCTCCTGGAGCCGCTCGTTCAGCTGTGCGACCTGCCGCGTCAGCGTGTCGATCTGCTTCCACTGCGCGGTGATGGTCTGGTTCAACGTCTCGATCGTGTCGTCCTGGTAGGCGAGGCGCGTCTCAAGCGTGTCGATGCGCTCGCTCAGCGCCTTGATCTCATTCGTCACGGACGTTCCCCAATTTCCGTTCAGGCAAGCCAAGTTCTCGCAGACCATGGCCGAGGGCCACGCGCTCGTCGAAGACGAAGCATTCCCCGCGCCAGCGGCTCTCCGCCTCCGGCACCTCCTCGAGATATTTGAGGATGCCGCCCTTGAGGTGATAGACCTCGGTAAAGCCGCGCGCGAGCAGATGCGCGCTCGCTTTTTCGCAGCGGATGCCGCCGGTGCAGAACATCGCGATCCTGCGGTGCCTGGCCGGATCGAGGCTTGCTGCGGCAAAGTCCTTGAACTGGCCGAAGCTCCCGATGCCGGGGTCGACCGCGCCCTCGAACGTCCCCATCGCCACCTCGAACGCGTTGCGGGTGTCGAGCAGCAGCGTGCCGGGCGCGGAGATCAGCGCGTTCCAGTCGCTTGCATCGACGTAGGTACCGACCCGGCTGGTCGGATCGGCAGCGGCATCGCCGAGCGTGACGATCTCCTTCTTCAGCCGCACCTTCAGCCGTCCGAACGGCATCGCCTCGGCGGTCGAGAATTTCAGTTCGAGATTGTCGAGCCTGCCGCCGAACATGTCGCCGCGTGCGAGCTCGTGGGCGAGGGCATCGATTGCCTCCGGCACTCCGGCGACCGTGCCGTTGATGCCCTCCTGCGCCAGCAACACACTGCCCTTCAGTCCCAGGCCGGCGCAGAACGCGCGCAGCGGCTCGCGCAGCTCGCGGTAATCGGGGAGGGCGACGAATTGATAGAAGGCCGCGACCTTGGTGACCGAACTCGGATCAGGCATGGCGGCCATTTAGCAGGCGGCGGCCCTCCGGAAAACCCGCACGGTGTCTCAACGTCGAAGGTCCATACGTTCAGCGGATGGCAGCCATTTTCCTGGTATGCCAGCATTGCCCCGGCGGGCGGGAATGTGTCATGTAGAGCCGGTTTTTCCGAGATGGCGCCCCTGCGCCGACGCCCAAGAGAGCAAGACATTCGATGAGAAGCTTCCATTTCCCCGGCAGGTCCACGGTCCACGCCACCAACGCGATGGTGGCGACCTCGCATCCGCAGGCCTCGCTCGCCGCGATCGAGGTGCTGCGCGAAGGCGGCACCGCGGTGGACGCGGCGGTCGCCGGCTCCGCCCTGCTCGGGGTGATCGAGCCGCAATCGACCGGCATCGGCGGCGATTGCTTTGCGCTGATCCAGCCGCGCGGCGAGGGCAAGATCATCGCCTATAACGGCTCCGGCCGGGCGCCGAAGGCGGCCAATGCCGACTGGTATCTCGAGCGCAAGATAAATTCCGTGCCGCTCACGTCGGCGCACGCGGTCTCGATCCCCGGCGTGATCGACGCCTTCGCCACTGTCTTGCGTGATCACGGCAAGTTCGGTTTCGACCGGCTGCTCCAGCCTGCGATCAAGGCGGCCGAGGAAGGCTATGTCGTCGCTCCTCGCATCGCCTTCGACTGGAAGAACCAGTTCGAGAAGCTGAAGGCCGGCACCAACACGGTGCGCTACCTGCTGCCGGGCGGCAAGCCGCCGGTGGCCGGCGACGTCATCCGTCAGGCCGAGCTCGGCAAGACGCTGCGCGCGATCGCCAAGGACGGCCGCGACGCCTTCTACAAGGGCGAGATTGCGGAAGACATGGTCGAGACGCTGCGCGGCATCGGCGGCCTGCACACGCTCGACGATTTCGCCGCGCACTCCACCGAGGTGACGACGCCGATCGGTACCATGTACAAGGGCTATGACGTCTGGCAGTGCCCGCCGAACGGACCGGGCCTCACCATGCTGCTGATGCTCAACATCCTGTCGCGGTTCGACTTGACGAAATATGCGCCGCTCAGCGTCGAGCGCTTCCATCTCGAGGCGGAAGCCGCGCGCATCGCCTACATGCATCGCGAGGTGCATGTCGCCGATCCCGAGCACATGCAGATCGAAGTCGCAAAGATCCTCGCCAAGGAGTTCTGCGACGAGCACATCGCCAAGATCCGCATGGACGGCATGCTCGATCTGCCGAATGTCGCCCCGCCCATGAATCCGTCGACGATCTACATCACCGTCGTCGACAAGGACCGCAATGTCTGCTCGTTCATCAATTCGATCGCGCATTCCTTCGGCTCCGCGATCGTCTCCAACAAGACCGGCGTCTTGTTCCAGAACCGCGCGGGCGGCTTCCGCATCCAGCCGGGACACCCCAACTGCATCGCCGGCGGCAAGCGTCCTCTGCACACCATCATGCCGAGCTTGCTCACCAAGGGCGGCCGCTCGGTGATGCCGTTCGCGGTGATGGGCGGTCAGTACCAGCCGGTCGGCCAGACCCGTGTGCTGACCAACATTCTCGACTATGGCTGCGACGTGCAGGAGGCGATCGATATGCCGCGCGGTCTGCACTACGAAGGCCAATATCAACTCGAGGACAGCGTGCCGGCAACCATCGTCGATGGTCTGAAGAAGCTAGGCCACAAGACCACCAGCGTGGTCAGCCCCCTCGGCGGCGCCCAGGCGATCTGGATCGATTGGGACAAGGGCACGCTCACCGGCGGCTCCGATCCGCGCAAGGACGGCTGCGCGCTCGGCTATTGATAGCCGCGGCGTTCCCCGCGAGCTAAGGACAAGTTGATGAGGGCGGCGCGGCATTTTCTGCGCCGCCCTTATCTCATCCGGGGGGTGGAAACGGCGGCGGCGTTGGGCTAGACACCTCCCGCCTCGAATGGAAGGTGTCCCATGCAGCGTTTCCAACGCATGCTCTCCGCTATCATGTCGGCCCTCGCGATCACCGTGATCGCTGGCGTGCCCGGTTTCGTTTCCACCACGGCCTCGGCCCAGACCGCAGGAAAGACCATGACCACAGCTTCTGGCTTGCAGATCATCGACTCCACCGTCGGCACCGGTGCCTCGCCGCAGCCCGGTCAGATCTGCGTGATGCACTATACCGGCTGGCTCTACGAGAACGGGCAGAAGGGGAAGAAATTCGATAGCTCCGTCGATCGCAAGGAGCCGTTCGAATTCCCGATCGGCAAGGGCCGCGTCATAGCAGGCTGGGACGAGGGCGTCGCCTCGATGAAGGTCGGCGGCAAGCGCACGCTGATCATTCCGCCGCAGCTCGGCTATGGCGCCCGCGGTGCCGGCGGCGTGATCCCGCCGAACGCCACGCTGATGTTCGACGTGGAACTGCTCGCGGTGAAGTGACGGCACAACAAAAAGACCGGCCTTGCGGCCGGTCTTTTCGCTTTCAGCTTCGCGCGCGTTACTCCGTCGCGCGGCGTGCCGCCGCGGCGGCGCGATCCATTGCATCCTTCGCGGCGTCCTTGGCATCGCCCATGGCCTGCTGGCCCTTGCCCTTTACTTCCCGGACCACGCCCTCGCCCTTCATGCGGTCGGATCCGGTGGCTTCACCGATGCCCTGCTTGGCCTTGCCGATGGCCTCGTTGGCGGTACCCTTGATCTTGTCGGTCGTGCTGCCCATGAAACTCTCCTTTTCATCTCGTTCGCAAAGACAACGTCTTGCGGCTAGAAGGGTTCCGATTTTGGCATGGCTCGCGCCTCCAGCTTTGGGCTAGGTTGCCGCGCACGGAACCAACAGAAAGCAAGTCCCATGACCGGCCATGACCATTCGCACACTCACCATGACCACGATCATCACGATGATCGCTGGAAGCACGACGGCGTGCGCGTCATCCCCGGCAATCAGCTCGATACCCACGTGCCGTCGACGGCGGGTATGGACCGCGCGGCCGCGATCAACATCGCGCGCGTCGGCGCGCAGAAATTGTGGGCGGGCACGGTCAGCATCAAGCCCGACGCCAAGACCGGCGCACATCACCACGGCCATCTCGAAAGCGTCATCTACGTCGTGAAGGGCAAGGCG
>JAEYTQ010000080.1 GCA_023433965.1 Pseudomonadota bacterium
GGCGATGCCCCGCAAGCACAAATTGTGCCGAGGCCGTCATTTTAGCGTAAAACAGCCCAAATCACCGTAGTCTTACGGAGCAGAAAGTTAACCACAGACCCGCCCCGGTTCCGCTAAACGAGTGACATGGGGTCCCAGAATGATACGGCCATCGATTCGCGGCCGTCGGAATGGAACGACAGCAGCGCTGCTTCAGCTGAAGAGCCCGATTTCGCCCGCCTGAGCGCCGTCCGGGCCAAGGCGTCCGACGAAATGGCCGCTGCCATCGCCCGCGAGCTCAACGGCCCCCTGACTGCACTCCTGCTCTACATGGGCGAGATCAAGCATCACAGCGATCAGCTGGCGCCCGCCACCGGCGATCGCGCCTATTTGCAGCGGGTGGTGGAGAACGCGCTGGCGCAGACCGAGCGCGTCTGCGGCCTGGTCAAGCAGCTTGCAGGGCCTCACAGGAGCGGCCTGCCAACCCCGTCCGGCGCCGAGGAGGCAGGATCGAGGGTGACCCGCGCGGTCCAGCCGCAGCGCGCGCCGGGCGCCGATCTGGCCGGCCCGTCGGGCCAGAAGCGCCTGACCAAGCGCGAGCGCGAGGTGTTGAGGCTGATCAGCGAGGGCTACTCGAACAAGCAGGGCGCCCTGCGTATGCAGATCAGCCCGCGCACCTTCGAGAGCCATCGCGCCGAGGCGATGCGCAAGCTCGGCGCGCGCAACACCGCGGACCTCGTCCGTGCGGCGCTGCTGCATTCGCTCGATTGAGGCCGGTTGCGCCGCGGGCGGGCGTGGCGCCAGACGTCCGGGAAATCCGTTGCGCTCAGAGATAGTCTTCGGCGAACGGACGTGCGCGCGAGGCGGGACGCAGCGGCTTGATCGCTTCCTTCGGCGCGTTCGGAATGATCGTGATGGTCCAGCGGGGCGGCATGCTCGATTCCTGCTCCAGCACCGAACGCACGAAGCCGGTTACGGTCGACTCGCCAGACTTCACCGTCGCCATCCGGCCGTTGAACTGGGCGATGCGGAAGCGACGAACCTCCTTCTGGTCTGCGGTCTCGTAGGTGAACATGGAAAACCCTCCTGGTTTTCCCCGGACTATCGCCAGCTATGATTAGCCTTCTGTGAATATCGCATGCCGTAGAAGTACGGCGGGAATACACGCGCCGGTGGTTCGGCGCGCGTTCAGGCGAACTTGCGTCAGAGACGGCCGAGAGAGGATCTAGCCTTCCGGCTCCTGCGCGCGCGCGGCCGCGTAGGCGGCATCCATCACGTCGAGGAGCGTGCGGAATTCGGCCTCGCCGATGCGCTCTACGGTTTTCTCCAGCCGCAGCGCCAGCGCCGCGAGCCTGACATAGCCGAACGTTCCGGCCGCGCTCTTGAGCGAATGTGCCTCGCGCGCGATCCTGGCGTGGTGCTGTGCGAGCGGGAGCGAGCGGAACAGTTGCAGGCGGGCGCAGGTCTCGCTCCAGAATACCTCGCGCACTTCACAGGCGCCGTCCTCGCCGATCTCGCGCACCAGCGCTTCGTAGGCGTGCGGCTCGCGCGCGGGTACGGCATCGAGCGCCTTCTGCGCAGGCGCGACGGTTGCGTCAAACATGGTCTTGTCCGCCCGGATCATGGTTCGTCGCCACTCGGCGGCTGCCGGCGCGAGGCATGTCGGTCTACGGCATTCGAATTTCAGTTCCGGTAGCAGGATGGCCGGTGTTTGCCGGCCGGCATTAGCCCGCAGTTTACCAAGCGGGTGCGGCGTTCAGCGCGCACCGAGCAGCCGGTCGTACTGGGTTTTCACGGTGGCGTAGCACTCGCACGCCGTCTGGCGCAGGCCGTCCGGGTCGGTGATCTGGATATGTCCGCGGCTGTAGTGGATGAGATTGGCCTGCTGCAAGGAGTTGGCGACCAGCGACACGCTGTTGCGCCGCGCCCCGATCATCTGGGCCATGGTCTCCTGCGTCAGCAGCAGCCGGGAGTCGCCCGACAGATCGTGCGTGTGCAACAGGCACCGCGACAGCCGGGACTCCACCGGATGGGCGGCGTTGCAGCCGGCGGTCTGCTGCACCTGGGCATAGACCGCCAGCCCGTGACGCGTGAGCTGCGTGCGCAGCGTGCTGCTCTGGTCGGCCGCGATGCGCAGCCTGTCGAGGTCCACCACCGAGGCGGCACCGGGAACCAGCACCATGGCCGTGTTCAACGCACACGCATCGCCCATGATGGAGAGCGTCCCCAGCAGGCTGTCACGACCGATCATGGCGACTTGCACCTGCTCGCCCTTCGCCAGTTCCACCACCAGCGAGATGACGCCGCGGTGAGGAAAGTAGGCGCGCTTGAGCGTCTCGCCTGTCTCGACCAGCATGGCGTCATGGGGCAGGTCTATCGTTCGCAGATGCGGACGGATCAATTCATAATCGTCTGCCGCCAGTGCGGACAGGAAACCGTTGGGTGGACGCGCGATGGTCTCCAAAGCTGCCTCCCCCGTCCCTACATCTGCGAATCGCTTGGCGCGAAGTCGCATCCGGCCCGGGTAAGTTCCATCATGTTCACGCCGGGATAAGTTGGCAATTGGGACAAGTTGTCCTGCGGCGGGTTGGGCTTTTGCGCAGGGGTGGTGTCGCGCCCGCGCAAGACAGATTCTCTGACCCATCTCGAGCAAGATCCGGACGGAGCAGAGCGCAACCAGCGGGCCCGGCAGTGGCAGCGGATCAGGGGGTACCGCTCGCGGTCATGCGCGTCAGTCCGGCAGGCTCGATGCATGAGGGTGCGGCACCTGTTCGTCATCCAGTTGCGTGGCGAGCGGTGAAGCCGGACTGCGCGCCCTCGAACACGAAGTTCGACCTGATCATCATCGACATTTTCATGCCGCATATGCGCGGCTTCGAACCGATCCGGATCTTCCACGAGCGGGCGCCGGTCATTCCGCTGATCGCGATGTCCGGTTACGCTTTAGCAAATCTGAATTCCCCGGCGCCCGATTGTCTCCGAATGGCGCTGGAGCTCGGCGCCGCGCGCTGTTTGCGCGAACCGTTCACGCCGCATGCGCTGCTCGCCGCCATCAACGACTGCATGGCAGAGCATCGTCCGGGCCGCGACCTTGCCGGGCCTGCGCGGCTCGGTTAGCGCGGCGCGAGCCGCTTTGGCCGCGGGGTAACCGTCCTTTTACCTCGAACGTCGACCGCGCAGGTCGCGGCGACGCTCAACAGCGCGGGACGACGACAGCGCCGCCGATGAGGGCGTCGCCCTGCAGGGCATCCCTATCGCTCGTCATGCGCAGAACTTTTTCGCGCATCCGTCAGCGCGATTATCGTCCCGTTTACCTTGCCTGTCCTCGTCGTCGCGATGCGGAGCCGATTTTGCCGAAAAGCGCTGCCGCCGCAGCCAAATCGCAAACTTCGCTTCAATATCCGTAGTAGCACGGAGGATGAAATTAACGGGACTGTGAAAGGGGATGTCTAACGATCCAGAATTGGACGTCCGTCGGTATCGACGCTGTTTCGGACGTCGCGTTTTGGGTCCCGGTCAGTAAGGCGTAGCTCATGGATGATCTGTTGCGGGAGTTTCTGACGGAGACCAGCGAGAGCCTGGACACCGTGGACAATCAGCTGGTGAAGTTCGAGCAGGAGCCGAACAACGCCAAGATTCTGGATAACATCTTCCGCCT
>JAEYTQ010000138.1 GCA_023433965.1 Pseudomonadota bacterium
AACGGCGAGCCCGGTGTAGGAGATCGGGCGATCGCGGAATTCCAGCGCGGTGCGCGGACCATAATCGGCGGCGGCTTTCGCCAGCAGGTCGGGCAACGTGCCCTGGGCGATGGGATCGTCCCACCGCACGCCCTCGGGGTAAAACTGTTCGCCGGGATGGGTCATTTACGGTCGATACTCTGCAGAGCGATCACCGCCGCGCCGCGTGAGGCGGGCACCGGCGGATGGGCTCCCTCCCCCCTTGTGGGGGAGGGTTGGGGAGAGGGGTAGCCACAAACGCTGACCTCGCCCGGGGTTACCCCCCTCCCTGCCCCTCCCCCGCAAGGCGGGAGGGAACGGAGAGAGCGTTGCCCGGAGCGAAGCTTCGCGGTCTCGGCGCCCCTGATCACGCCGCCTTCGACGCCGCCGCCAGCGATGCGAAGGTCTTGCCTTCCGCGGCGAGCTTCTTCAGCAGCGGGGCGGGCTCGAGGCTGGGGTCGTTGGTCTCCTTGGCGTAGAAGGAGAGGCGATCGGCGATGTGCTTGAGGCCGACGCTGTCCGCCCAGAACATCGGGCCGCCGCGGTAGATCGGCCAGCCATAGCCGTAGAGCCAGACCACGTCGATGTCGGACGGGCGCGCCGCGATGCCCTCTTCGAGGATCTTCGCGCCCTCGTTGATCATCGGGTACATCATGCGCTCGAGGATCTCCTCGTCGCTGACGATGCGCTTCTTGCGGCCGAGGCGCAGCAGGGTCTCGTCGATCAGCTTCTCGACCTCGGGGTCGGGCAGCGGCGCGCGGGAGCCGGCTTCGTACTTGTAGTAGCCCTTGCCGGTCTTCTGGCCGAAGCGGCCGGCTTCGCACAGCGCGTCCGCGATCTCGGACTTGATGCCGCGGTCCTTGCGCGAGCGCCAGCCGATGTCGAGGCCGGCGAGATCGCCCATCGCGAACGGGCCCATCGGCATGCCGAACTTGGTGACGACGGCATCGACCTGCTGCGGCAGCGCGCCCTCGAACAGCAGCTTCTCGGACTGCTTGCCGCGCTGGGCCAGCATGCGGTTGCCGACGAAGCCGTCGCAGACCCCGATCACGGCCGGCACCTTCGCGATCTTGCGTGCGATCGTCACGGCGGTGACCAGCGCATCGGGCGCGGTCTTGTCGGCGCGCACGATCTCGCACAGCTTCATGACGTTGGCCGGCGAGAAGAAGTGCATGCCGAGCACGTCCTGCGGACGCTTGGTCGACTTCGCGATCTCGTCGATGTTGAGATACGAGGTGTTGGAGGCCAGCACGGCGCCCGGCTTGGCGTACTGGTCGAGCTTGCCGAACACCTCCTTCTTCACCGCCATGGTCTCGAACACGGCCTCGATGACGAGGTCCGCATCGCCGACATTCTCGATGCCGACCTTGCCGTCGATCAGCGCCATGCGCTTGGCGGGCGCATCGGCCGGGATGCCGCCGCGCGCGGCGGTCGCCTCCCAGTTCTTCTGCATCACGCCCATGCCGCGCTTCAGCGGCTCCTCGGCGGTCTCGATCAGGGTGACGGGAATGCCGGCATTGGCAAAGGACATCGCGATGCCGCCGCCCATGGTGCCGGCGCCGAGGATGGCGACGCGGTTGACCGGACGCGGCTTGGTGCCTTCAGGCACGCCCGCGATCTTGTTGGCCTCGCGCTCGGCGAAGAAGGCGTAGCGCTGCGCCTTTGACTGGTCGCTGGCGACGAGCTTGAGGAAGCCCTCGCGCTCCTTCTTCAGGCCTTCGTCGAACGGCAGGTCGATGGCGTAGCCGACGGCATCGGCCGCCGCGAACGGTGCCTCGAGCCCGCGCGACTTCTTGGTCATCGCGGCGACCGCATTGGTGAAGATCGAGCGGTCGGCCTTGGCGGCGGCGAGCTTGGAATCGTCGTCGCGCAGGCGGCGCAGCGGACGCTTCTCCGCGATGAGCTTGCGCACGAAGGCTTCGCCGCCCGAGGCCGGCCCCTCGACGATCTCCTCGATCAGGCCGTGCTTGAGCGCTTCCGCAGCACCGATCGGATCGCCGCCGACGATCATCTTGACCGCGAGCTCCGGCCCGACCGCGCGCGGCAGGCGCTGGGTGCCACCGGCGCCGGGCAACAGGCCGAGCTTGACCTCGGGCAGGCCGAGCTTGGCCTCCTTCACCGCAACGCGGAAATGACAGGCGAGCGCGACCTCGAGGCCGCCGCCGAGCGCGGTGCCGTGGATCGCGGCGACGACGGGCTTTGGCGAATTCTCGATCTCGGACAGCACGTCGTTGAGGGCCGGCGGCTTCGGCGGCTTGCCGAACTCGGTGATGTCGGCACCGGCGATGAAGGTGCGGCCGGCGCAGGTCAGGACGATGCCCTTGATCGCGGCATCGGCGACGGCGGCCTTGATGCACTCCAGGATGCCGCCGCGGACTGCGGCACTCAGCGCGTTGACCGGCGGGCTGTTGACCGTGACGATCCCGACTTCGTCATGACGCTCAAGCTTGACCACTTCGCTCACGGTGTCCCTCCTTGGTGGGGATTTGCTTTTATTCGGTTTCGCGGTGCGGAATTTAATTCCGCATCTTGACGGCAGGGTTATTTTGAAGCACGGACGTTGTCAACGACTCCGCGCAAGAAGCAGATCAGGGATGAAGCGTACAGGAAAGAAGACCGCGACCGATCGGAATTTCGTCGTGGCGCTTTCCCGCGGACTTGATGTATTGCGCGCGTTCCACCCCAATGACGGCCTGCTCGGCAACCAGGAGATTGCGGCCCGGACCAATCTTCCCAAGCCGACCGTGTCGCGACTGACCTACACGCTGACCAAGCTCGGCTATTTGACCCCGGTTCCCCGCTTCGAGAAATACCAGCTCGCACCGGCCGCGATGTCGCTGGGTTACGCGGCACTCGCCAATCTCGGCGTCCGGCATTTGTCGGAGCCGTTCCGCGAGGAGGTAATGCGCGCGACCGGCGGCGCCGTCGCCGTCGGCGGCCGCGACCGTCACAGCATGATCTATTTCGGGCAGAGCCGCGGCACCGAGACGGTCGGCGTTCAACTTGACGTCGGCGCGCGCGTGCCGATTGCAACCAGCGCGATGGGCCGCGCCTATTTCTGGGCGCTCGACGACGAGAATCGCGCTGAAGTATCGCGCATTCTGCGCGAGCATTACGGCAGCCGCTGGCCGAAGATGCGCGACGGATTGGAGCGGTCGGGCGAAACGGTCGCGAAATACGGCTTTGCGATTTCGGTCGGCGACTGGCACGACGACATCGGCGCGGCCGGCGTCGCGCTCAAGCTCAACGACGGAACCGGACCCTACGCATTCAACTGCGGCGCGCCGGCATTCCGTTTCACGGAAGAGCGTTTGATCAACGACATTGGACCGCGTCTCGTAGCGATGGTAAGGAACATCGAAGCGGCGCTCGGGGGTCTGAGGCCGCATTCCAAAAAAGAAATCAGCAAAAAGCTGAAATCAGGAGGGAAAGTTGCGCGTGTGGCCGAGGGATTCAGATAGGCTTCGTCGTCGTGGGGAGCGGTTCGCATCGCCCCGTCGCTCACAGCAAGACGTGAGCGAGACGAGATGACGCAGGCCCAGCTCGCGCAGGGGACATCGCCCCTGCTCGCCGTTCGCGACGTCAGCGTCGTGTTCGGCGGCATCATTGCGCTCAACGGCGTGTCCTTCGACATGCATAAGGGCCAGATCCTCGGCTTGATCGGCCCCAACGGCGCCGGCAAGACCACGCTCTTCAACTGTCTCTCGCGGCTGTATCAGCCGTCGTCCGGCGACATCCTGATGGAGGGCGCGAGCATCCTGTCGCGGCCGCCGCACCGGATCGCCGAGATCGGCATCGGCCGCACGTTCCAGAACGTGGCGCTGTTTCCGAACCTGTCGGTGATGGACAACGTCCGCGTCGGCGCGCATGCAAAGACCTCCAGCGACATCATCAGCGACTCCTTGAGGCTTGCCTGGGTCCGGCGCAGCGAGACCGGCATCAACAGGAAGGTGCAGGAGATCCTCGCTTACCTCGGCCTCGAGGATGTCGCCCACACCGTCGTATCCGGCCTGCCGTTCGGCACGCAGAAGCGCGTCGAGTTGGCGCGCGCGCTGGCGGCGGATCCGAAGATCCTGCTGCTCGACGAGCCGGCCGGCGGCCTCAACCACGAGGAAGTCTACGTGCTCGGCGACCTCATCCGCAAAATCCGCAGCGAGCGCCACATGACCGTG
>JAEYTQ010000142.1 GCA_023433965.1 Pseudomonadota bacterium
TTGTAGGCGAAGAATTCCGGGTTCGGCTTTGCAACGCCTGTGTCGTCGGCGCAGACCGTGTCATCGAAGGGATTGTCGAGCGCATGCGCGTAGCATGACAGCGCGACGCGGTCGGCATTGGTCATGGCGACCAGGCGGAACCTCGTGCGCAGCCGCTTGAGCGCCTCGACCGAGTCCGAGAACGGCCCCCAGCGGAGCACCGAGAGCTGAAACACGTCGCAAGATGCATCGTCGGTCGGCAATCCGAGCTCGGTGGCGAGATGGCGGTAGACGTGGAACATCACCTCGCTGGAACGTTCGTAATGCTTGTCGCGACCCCGCTTGTAGGGCTCGAAAATCTGCTCGTCGCTGAGCTCAGCCGCCTTCTTGCCTCCGATCTTGCGCACCGCGTCGAGGACGCCGGTCTCGAAATCGATCAAGGTGCCGACGACGTCGAAGGTGAGAACCTTGAAATTGCTGAACGCGGCTTGGGTCGACATGTCAGTTTCTTCTCTCAGGTTGAACAAGGCTTCAGTCCACCCGGGGCACGACGATGGTGTCCTCAGGGTGGAGGGTGACGGTGAGGCTGCCGCCGAGCGGCGGAATGCGGCTGTAGGCCTGGTGATAGCTCGGCTGGCGCAAGCTGAGCGCGATGCCATCGGCGAGCGCGAGGAAAATGCGCAGGCTCTCGCCCTGATAGACGATGTCGGTGACCTTGCCGGTCAGCCGGTTGCAAGCGGCATCCTGCGCGCCATCGTCGATCAGCACCTTTTCGCTGTGCACGGCCAGCATCAAGGCATCGCCATCGGGGATGGCGCGGGCGCTGCGCAGCAACGCGTTGCCAAGCGACACGCTGCAGGCATCGACGCGGCGGACCGGCAGCATAGTCGCCTCCCCGATGAAGCTCGCGACGAAGGAATCTGCCGGATGGTCGTGCAGGCGCTCGGGTTCGTCGATCTGGATCAGCCGGCCGTCCTTCATCACGGCGACACGGTCGCTCATGGTCAGCGCCTCGCGCTGGTCATGGGTGACGTAGATGATGGTGGCCTGGATGCGCCTGTGCAGCGCGCGCAGCTCGATCTGCATGGATTCGCGGAGCTGCTTGTCGAGCGCCGAGAGCGGCTCATCCATCAGGATCAGGCGCGGCTCGAAGATCATGGCGCGCGCCAGTGCCACGCGCTGGCGCTGACCGCCGGAGAGCTGCGCGATGCCGCGCTCCTCGTAGCCGGCAAGACCGACCATGCTGAGCGCTGCGCGCACCTTGTCCGGCCAGCTTGCTTTAGGCAGGCGTCGCGCCCGCAGGGGAAAGGCGACGTTCTCGCCGACGCTCATATGCGGAAACAGCGCGTAGTTCTGGAACACCACGCCGATGTCGCGCTTGTGCGGCGGCATGTAGGTGACGTCACGGCCGCCGAACAGAATGCTGCCCGACGAGGGCAGGATGAAGCCGCCGAGGATTCCGAGCAGCGTGGTCTTGCCAGAGCCGGAGGGACCGAGCAGCGAGACGAACTCACCGGCACCGACATTGAGGGAGACGTCATCGAGGGCGCGAACGGCGCCATAGGCCTTACTGGCGGACCTGATCTCAACGCTTTCCGCTCGTTTTTCCAACGATCGACCTCGCGATGTCCCTGCGCTGGCGTGCCTCGCTGCGCGCCATAAGCCTGCTTTATAGACAGGGATCTGGAGCACTCACGGGCAAAGCGTGCGCTGCACCAAATCCTCTCTCGAAGGGCCTGTCTTTAAGCTGTCATGCTGATGACAACAGACTTGGCAAAACTCGGCAATTGCCAAATTCTCACCACTCTCATAACATGACGTTATGCCCGAACTGCGCCGGATGCTGCCCTCCAGTAACGCCCTGTTCGTCTTCGACGCGGCGGCGCGCAATGGCAGCTTCACAGCCGCGGCCGCAGAGCTGAACGTCACGCAGCCGGCGGTGAGCCGGATGCTGGGCCAGTTCGAGGAGCATCTCGGCGTGCGCCTGTTCGATCGGACGGCGGGACGCGCGGTGCTCACCGAGGAAGGCGAGCTGCTCTATCGCCGCGTGCTCGAAGGCTTTCGCAGCATCGAGAGCGGGCTCGTCGAGATCGAGCGGCGTCGCAAGGGCACCGAGACGGTGACGCTGTCGGTCTCCTCGGCCTTCACCACACACTGGCTGATGCCGCGCATCGACAAGCTGCAGAAACAGTTTCCGCAGGTCGATCTGCGCTTCCAGCTGATCTCCGGCGCGCTGCGCGGGCCGGTGGAGAATGTCGATCTCGGCATGCGCTTCCGCGACCGCGACGAGCCGTCCTCCGGCGGCACGCTGGTGATGAAGGAAGTGATGCTGCCGATGTGCAGCCCCGGCTATCTCGGCGAGTCCGATCCCGCCGAGGGCAACACCATCATCCGCCTCGCCGAGACACCGGGCGACTGGGCCGCGGATTACGCTTCGCTCCTCACCGGCCGCCGTGGCGCGGCCAAGGCGCTGAGCTTCACCGACTATGCCGTCGTGGTGCAGGCGGCCCTGCTCGGACAGGGTATTGCGCTTGGCTGGCTGACGGTCGCCTCGCACTGGCTGCTCACCGGCGCGCTCGTGCCGGCCTCCGATACGCTGACGACCACGCGCCGCATCTGCGAATTTCTGCCGCCGCGCAACCGGCCAATGCGCCCGATCGCCGCCGAGATCCGCGACTGGATCATCGCGCAGATGAAAAGCGAGATCGTCGCGATCGACCGGCTCTATCCGAAGCTCGGCGCGATGGACGCGTGCTATTGATGCTCTTCTCCGTCTTCCCGCCTGCGGGAAAGGGTGCCGATCCCGCAAGTCCGCAACCGCTGGGAATGCTGCACTGCAGCCAGAATTCACGGAAGTCGCGCTTGATTTTTGCGTGTCCTTGCCCCACCCGAGAGCGATGGGAAACGACACCAAGGTCATCGCCGCCAACGCGGCCTTTTACGCGGCGTTCTCGACGGGCGACTTCGCCGGCATGGAACGGATGTGGGCGGACGACGACGCCATTTCCTGCATTCACCCGGGCTGGCCGGCCATCATCGGCCGGGCCACCGTGATCGGAAGCTGGCGCGACAACCTGCAAGACCCGCAGCGGCCACAGATTGTCTGCGCCGAGCCGCAGGCGATCGTCGACGGCGACAGTGCGCGCGTGCTCTGCATCGAGATCGTCGACGGCACCGCCCTGGCGGCGGCCAATCATTTTCGCCGCGTCGGCGACGACTGGCGCCTGGTGCACCATCAGTCGAGCCCGATCGCGCAGATTGTCGAGCAGGCCGAGGACGATAGAACGAGTCACCGTGTCCACTGAACACGGCGATCACGCCGGCGTAATCTACTGTGCATGGGGTTGTTTTTCAGCTTTGGTTTGGCGGGTCCGAAAGTTCTGACAGACATGCG
>JAEYTQ010000155.1 GCA_023433965.1 Pseudomonadota bacterium
GACGGGTTCGGCATCCGCTTGCGCGTGCGCGGATCGAGCGTGTCGATGAAGCCGGTCTCGCGGAAATCGCTCTTGCCGGCCATGCGCCAGGAAATTCCCAGCGTCGGGTCAGCGAAGGAGAACGTCACGCTCCAGCCGCTGTTGTGCCGCGAGAAGCTTGCGATCGGCGCGTTGAGGGTTTCCTCCTTGGGCATCTGCGGCACGGAGACCGGCGGGAGCGCCGCGAGCTTCTGCGGCGACGGCTCGTCGGAACGCGCCACGGCATCCTTGGCGAGCCCGCTGAGGAAGACGTCGTCGACCATCTGATCGAAATAGACCGGCACTTGCCGGTGCTTCACGGTGTCGGCGAGCTCGCTGACGGCACGTCGGGTACGCTGCGCCACCTGCACCAGGTTCTCGCCGGGCTTGAGCAGCTCCTTGGCGAAGGTGCGCGTGAACACCGAATTGGGATTGCTATCGTCGTTGGAAAGGCGATCGAGCGCGGTCTGGCGCGGTCCGGCCGAGAACACCGAGAACACGCCTTCGGGCAGCTGCGTCATCGGCGCAAGCCCGGCCCCGCCGGCGACCGCGCGCGTGCCCTTGCGCTCGAACGGATTGTTGCGGCAGGCATCGAACACCAGGATCGAGGTCCGCGCCTTCTTGTTCTGGAGGCGCTCGACGATGCGGTCGGCGAGGATCGAGGCGTCACGCACCAGCTCTTCCTGGCCTTCCGTCGCCGCCGGCACGTCGGTCGGCAGCAAATAGTTCTGGCCTGCGATCTCGAAACCGTGGCCGGCATAGAAGAAGAACGCGGTGTCGCCGGGCTCGATCGCCTTGTCGAAGGCGAGCAGCGTTTCGGAGAATTGCTGCCGGCTCTGGTTCTCGGCGATCATGACCGAGAAGCCGAGCTGCTTCAGCGTATCGCCCATGGTGCGGGCGTCGTTGACCGCCTTGAGCAGCTTCGGGACGTTCCTGTAGTCATTGTCGCCGACGACGAGCGCGACGCGCTTCTCGGCATAGGCGGGAGCGGCGAAGCCGCTCAGGCTCGCAGCAATACCAAGGGCCGCCAGAAGTCCGAAAAACCGACGCGTCATCGCAGATCATCCCGTTGTCGAGCAGCTCATGCCGGTTTCCCTCGAACGATCGTTCATGGGCCAGCCCGCCGATGTGTGATAGTCGGGCCAGGCGCAACGGCGGTTCAAGGGCCCCGGCCCGCCGATTCCATCATTGGTCTATGGCAGAATTGGTCGGAATCTGCTTTTTCTTGCGCATTCCGCTTGAAGGGGCTGCCGTGTATCGCTGGTGTACCGACGAGGTCGAGCCGCAGGATCGGTTCGACTATTGGCGTGAGGTCCGTGCCAAGGGCCTGTTCGGTGTCACCGCAGAGCTCGAGCGCGAACGGCGCCCGGACTTCTTCGGCGAATTCTCGCTGCGCCAGCTTGGCGGCGCCGGGCTCGTCGAACTCAAGGCCTCGCCCTACACGGTCGAGCGCAGCACGTGCGATATCGCCTATGCGCCGGGTGACGCGATCTGCGTCTACCAGCAGCTCGGCAGCGGCGGCTGGTTCGGCGGCATGCGCGGAAGCGACTTTGCGATCGGCAGCGGCAGCTTCGCCACCAGCCATACCGACCTGCCCTACCGCACCGCGCCGCTCGGCGCCGGCGGCTTCCACCTGCGCATCCTGAAGATTCCGGTGAACGGCATCCCCGGGCAGGACAGGCGGATGCGCCAGCTTGCCCCGCGGTCGTTCGACGATCCCAGCCTGGCCCCGCTGCTCGGCGCCTGCTTTGCCGATCTCAGCGAGACAGCTGTCGACGATGAGAGCTCCGGCACCACCGCTTCGCTGGACCAAGCCTCCCTGGTTCAGGCTCTGGCTCATCTGGCGCTGATCGAGCGCGGCATCGTGCCGCCGGGCAGCCGGCGCGGACAGGCGGCGCTGCGGACCGCGCGCCTCTCCCAAGCCCGCCGCCTGATCGCGCGCCACCTTCAGGACCCCCATCTCGCGCCGGCCATGGTGGCCAACCTGCTCGGCGTCTCCGTGCGTCACCTGCACGTGCTGTTCGAGACGGCGGAGAAGAGCTTCTCGCAGACCGTGACGGACGAGCGCCTGAAACGGAGCCGCCGCCTGATGCGCGAGGCGCCCGAGCGCCTGATCGCCGACATCGCGGCCTCCTGCGGCTTCGAGAGCCTGGCGACCTATTACCGGGTCTTCAACGCCGCCTATGGCATGGCCCCCGGCGATTTCCGGGCCAAGGGCTCGGAGAGGCACTAGTCACCCGGACCCGACCATCCTTGCGTCAGCCGGAAAACCCTAGATGCGCCCGCAGTTTGGGCAAAAACCTCAGGCTTTTTAGAGTCTTCCCGCGCCCGCTCCATTGACTTTGGCCGATTCCCGCCTATGTTCCGTGGCGACGCGGCTCAGATCGAAGAGCGATTCCTGAGCCTTGCGCTTTGTCCGCGTGAGTCAGCACCCCCAGCTTCCCAAGGAGCGCGCCGTTTCGGGGTGGAACGCGACAGCCTTATTACCCTCGATTCCGAACGGCGGTTTCGACCAGAGGCTCAATGTCCTTTTCAGATCTCGGACTCTCCGAAAAAGTCCTCGCCGCCGTGGCGGCCACCGGTTACACCACCCCCACCCCCATCCAGGAACAGGCGATCCCCCACGTCCTCGCACGCAAGGACGTGCTCGGCATCGCCCAGACCGGCACCGGCAAGACCGCGGCCTTCGTGCTGCCGATGCTCACCATCCTCGAGAAGGGTCGCGCCCGGGCACGGATGCCTCGCACGCTGATCCTCGAGCCGACCCGCGAGCTCGCGGCCCAGGTGAAGGAAAACTTCGACCGCTACGGCGCCGGCCAGAAGCTCAACGTCGCCCTCCTGATCGGCGGCGTCTCCTTTGGCGACCAGGATGCCAAGCTGACGCGTGGCGTCGACGTGCTGATCGCCACTCCCGGCCGTCTGCTCGACCACACCGAACGCGGCGGCCTGCTGCTCACCGGCGTCGAGCTGCTCGTCATCGACGAAGCCGACCGCATGCTGGACATGGGCTTCATCCCGGATATCGAGCGCATCTGCAAACTGGTCCCGTTCACGCGGCAGACCCTGTTCTTCACCGCGACCATGCCGCCGGAAATCCGGCGCATCACCGAAACCTTCCTGCACAACCCGCAGAAGGTCGAGGTTTCCAAGCCCGCCACCACCGCCGTCACCGTCACGCAGGTCCAGGTGCCCGCCGGGCGCGAGGCGCACGAGAAGCGCGAGCTGCTGCGCCGCCTGCTGCGCGAAGCCAAGGACCTCAAGAACGCAATCATCTTCTGCAATCGCAAGCGTGAAGTGGCAATCGTTCACAAATCGCTTCAGAAGCACGGCTTCAGCGTCGGCGCCCTGCACGGCGACATGGACCAATCGGCCCGCACGGCCGCGCTCGAGCAATTCCGCAAGGGAGAGCTGCCGTTGCTCGTTGCCTCCGACGTCGCCGCCCGCGGCCTCGACATTCCCGAAGTCAGCCACGTCTTCAATTTCGACGTCCCCCATCACGCCGACGATTACGTCCACCGCATCGGCCGCACCGGCCGCGCCGGCCGCACCGGCACCGCGATCTCGATCGTGACGCGGCTCGACCAGAAGTCCATGGTGGCGATCGAAAAGTTGATCGGGCAGAGCATTCCGCTCGCCGAGGGCGATTTTGAAATCCACGCCGAAGCCCCCGACGCGAGCGAGCGTACGCGCGAGCCGCGCGGTCGGGAACGTTCACGGGGCGGACGAGGCAAGCCGCAGCGCGGCCGCGACCGTGAGCGCAGCCTCGAGCCGCGCGAGGCGCGAAGCGAAGCAAGACCTACTGCGGAATCAAGGCACGCTTCCGAATCGAGGCCCTCTTCGGAGACCCGCCAGCCCGCCGAGGCAAGGCACCGGTCCGACGACAAGCGCCGCGCGGACACACGCCAGCAGGCCAGCACGTCGCATGTGCCCTCGATCGGCCGTCCGGAGCCGCGCCGCCAGCGCGAGGTCGACACCGAGCCGGGCGACCACTCGCATCTGCCGGCGTTCCTGCTGCGGCCGGTCCGCTCCCCCGCCGGCGCCTGAGCCGCCACCGCCCCGGGTTTCAGTTGAGGAAACCCGGTGCACAATTTTTTAGATGCAGTCGTGCACGTATATTTACGGGCCGTTCACGATCCTCCGTTAGCCTACGAGCATAATTTAAGCATTGCTGCGGTCGATGGCGCGTCGGCCGGCGTGGGGTATGTTCCGTGATCAAGGTGCTCGACGAACACGAACGCACGATGGCGTTCGCCGAGGTGGCGCTCGGTCAGATCCGATCGCTTCGGCAGACGGCAATTCCCCGCAATTACGAGATCTGGTACGTCTACGCCACCGGCTACAATGCCCCGCTCAACAAGATCATCAACGAGACGCTGGCGCGCAGCGGCAAGCTGACCGAAGCCGATCTCGAGCAGATCTACGAGACCTACCTCTCCCACATCAAGACCACCGACCGAATCGACAAGGTCGGCGCGCGCGTCATCGGCGAGATCGACGACGTCATGAAGGTCCTGACCGATGCGCTCGGCATGACCGGCGCCTACGATGCCAGCCTGTCGGGCGCGACCGAGAAGCTGTCGTCGGCCAAGAACCGCGACCAGGTCAAGGTCATCGTCGAGACGCTGCTGCGCTCGACCAGGGAGATGCGCGAAACCAACAAGGCGCTGGAAGAGCGGCTGACGCTGTCCAAGGACGAAATCAGCAATCTCCAGCAGAGCCTGGAGGCGATCCGCGCCGAGAGCCTGACCGATCCCCTCACCGGGCTCGGCAACCGCAAATATTTCGACCGCATGATCGGCATGGCCGTGCAGCGCGCGCTCGCTTCTGGCGAGCCGTTGTCGCTGCTGCTGTTCGACATCGATCATTTCAAGTCCTTCAACGATTCCTACGGCCATCTCACCGGCGACCAGGTGCTGCGACTGGTCGGCTTGTCGCTGAAGCAGACCATCAAGGGCCAGGACATCACCGCGCGCTATGGCGGCGAGGAATTCGCGGTGGTGCTGCCCGACACCTCGCTGCGGCAGGCCCTTACGGTGGCCGACCACATCCGCCGCGCCGTGATGGCGAAGGAATTGAAGAAGAAATCGACCGGCGAGATCCTCGGTCGCGTCACCATTTCCGTCGGCGTGTCCATGCTCAAGGAGGGCGACGACACCGACGCGCTGATCGAGCGTGCCGATGCCTGCCTCTACGCCGCCAAGCGCAACGGCCGCAACCGCGTGATCTGCGAAGCCGATCCGGAATACGCAGTCGAGACGCACGGCCGCGTGGCGTAGGCTAAATCAATTTACCGCCGTCATTCCGGGGCGCGCCTCTTGGCGCGACTCCGGAGTGACCGTGACTAGAGAGCGAGACCACCGCCTCGATGATGCGCGCGAATCAGCCGTTGCTTTATGAGCTGCGGCGGCCCGGCTTTCGCACCGCTTTCTTGGCCGGCCGCTTCTTTGCAACGGGCTTCTTCGGGGCCGTCTTCCTCCCCTTCGACGGCTTCTTCACCTTGGCGCGCTGGGCGGCGGCGAGGGCCGCCCTCGCCCATTGCGCGAGTTCCGCGGAATCGTCGAACAGCCGCGCCGGCA
>JAEYTQ010000222.1 GCA_023433965.1 Pseudomonadota bacterium
GCCTGCTGCTCGGTCCGGGGGGATCCTATGAAGCCGGCATCGCAGCTGCAAAGCCCCTCGAACGCGCCGAGGAAGTGACGCTCGATGATGTCTCGACCATCATGTACACCTCGGGAACGACGGGGCACCCCAAGGGCGCGACCATCACCCATGGCATGACCTTCTGGAATTGCGTCAATCTCGGCGGCCCCGCCTGCATCGGGCCGGCTTCGGTACTGCTCACCGTGCTGCCACTGTTTCACACCGGCGGGCTCAATTGCTACACCAATCCGGTGCTGCATGCCGGTGGTACCGTGATGATCATGCGCGCCTTCGATCCCGGCGCGGCACTCGGCCTGATCAACGATCCCGCGCAAGGCATCAACGTGTTCTTCGGCGTGCCGGCAATCTACCAGTTCATGGCGCAACACCCGGCCTTTGCGGCCACCGATCTCAGTCGGCTGATCGTCGGTGGGGTCGGCGGCGCGCCGATGCCGGTGCCGCTGCTGAAAGTGTGGGAGGCGCGCGGCGTCGCGCTGCAGCAGGGCTACGGCATGACTGAAACCTCGCCGGCCGTACTGGTGCTCGATCGCGAGGATGCCGCGCGCAAGGCCGGCTCCGCCGGAAAGCCGGTGCTGCACACCGAGGTCCGCATCGTGCGCCCCGACGGCAGTAACGCCGATGTCGGCGAGCTCGGCGAACTCTGGGTCAAGGGTCCCAACATCACGCCGGGCTACTGGAACAGGCCGGAAGCGAACAAGACGTCTTTCACCGACGGCTGGCTGCATACCGGCGATGCGACGCGCGTCGACGAGGAAGGCTTCTACTACATCGTCGACCGCTGGAAGGACATGTACATCTCCGGCGGCGAGAACGTCTATCCGGCCGAGGTGGAGAACGTCCTGCACCAGCTCGATGCCATTGCCGAAGCCGCCGTGATCGGCATCCCCGATGCGCAATGGGGCGAGGTCGGCCTAGCCATCGTCGCGGTGAAGCCGGGCCAGAAGCTGACCGAGGTCGATGTCTTCGCCCATTGCGCGGCCAACCTGGCGCGATTCAAATGCCCGCGCCAGATCCGTTTCGTCGACGCGCTGCCGCGCAACGCCACCGGCAAGATCCACAAGCCGACCTTGCGAAAGGAGTTCTCGGTGGCTTCCGAAATCGACAAGAAGGTCGCCAACGCCTGATCGAAGCGCCCTGCTTCTCGCGGACTACAACGTCAAGAACAACGCAAACGGCTCTTCCACGGTGCGGCGCAGGTGCTTTCGATACAGGGCATGATTGGGATCGTCCGGCACAACTCGCCCCAGCGACGGCTTCGCGACATTCCTGAGCGGCACATAGGCGATGGGCGCGGCGATCGGGGTGAGCTGCGAGCCGGGCCCGGCCCGCAGCGTCGAGATGATGCCGTACATCTCACCTGATACCGTCGGCCGCGAGACCGTGATCACGCGATGCTGGCCGTGCTTGATGATGACGAGGTAGATGAAGCCGGACTGATGGGGGACGGCCACCTCGCCGGTATGCTCGTAGGCGGCATCGGTCCGTTCGCCCTCCCGAAACACCAGCGAGGAGACCTTCGGCTCCCACGCGATCTCGGTGCGATAGGCGAAGATCGCATCCTTGTCGCCGAACGACGGCCGCAGGGTGACGTAGACGTCTTCGAGCCAGGTGACCGCGCGATGCGCATAGGAGCCGAGGCTGTCGGGCGCGACATCGTTTGCGGCCGCAGGCGTCACCACCACGGCGCTTCTGCGCAAGGAGACGCCGAGCGCCTGCTCCAGCCGGACCGTCGTCGCCAGCGTGAATGGCCGGCGGCCGCCGAGCACCTTCTCCAGCGTCGACAGACTGAGCTTGGCCTGCTCGGCCAGCGCCTGCCGCGACATCCTGCGGCGGGCGAGCTCCTCGCGAATCGTCTCGGCGATCTCCCGGCTCTGCTCGTCCGAAAGCTGCTTGTCGGTGAGTTTATCCTGCGTCTGCATAGTCGACCCTGCCCTGGGAAGCCATCCTAGCAGGGCGGACAAACCAGCACAAAACCGCACATGGCCGCCCGGCAGCGGCTCGCCGGGGCCGGCCGCGGCGGAACATTGCCGATCATTCTGCTCGCGAAATCGGTCCCTCCCGACAGATGATGAAGGCCAGCAAACATGCTTCGGGAGCAGGCCAAATGGACACCTACGACACAGCTGAAGATGGCGAACACCCGCTGTTGAGCCGGCTGATCAAGGTCGGATTGTTTCTCCTCGCGCAGGGCGTCGCGATCATGCTGGTCGCCTTTCTGGCCCTGCTGGTGAGTTTTGGGGCGAGCTGGGCGGCAACGGCCGAACAGGCCAGCCTGCTCCGGCCCGGCGAGGCACGATCGGGCAGTCTGTTGCTGAAGGAAGACGGCGCCACCAGCGAAGCCGTCCGCCTTGGGACAGACATCGACATCACAGTGTCGGGCCCGACCTTGCGCGCCCGTGTCACACAGGCATTCCGCAACCCGACCAACGACTGGGTCGAGGCCACCTATGTCTATCCGCTCGCGGCCGGCGGCGCCGTCGACACGCTGAAGATGGTGGTCGGCGATCGTATCATCATAGGCGACATCAAGGAGCGGCAGCAGGCGCGCGTGATCTACGAGGAAGCGCGGCGCACAGGCCAAAAGGCCGCGCTGACCGAGCAGGAACGTCCAAACATCTTCACCAACTCGATCGCCAATATCGGTCCCGGCGAAACCGTGCTGGTGCAGATCGAGTACCAGGAGCCGGTGCATCAACTTGGCAACGAATATTCGTTGCGCCTGCCGCTGGTGGTCGGGCCGCGCTACAATCCTGCGCCGATCATCCAGAGCGTCGACTTCCGCAAGGACGGCTCGGGCTGGGGCTCGGCCACGTCGGATCCGGTCCCGGACCGCGACCGGATTTCGCCGCCTGTGCTGGATCCCGCCAGGAATGCACCCATCAATCCGACCAGCATCACGGTCCGCCTGAAGGCCGGCTTCGCGCTCGGCGAGGTCAGGAGCCACCACCATAACGTCAAGATCGAGGGCCCGGACAGCACGACGCGCATCGTCACGCTCGCCGACGGCGCCGTTCCCGCCGACCGTGACTTCGAGCTGACCTGGAAGCCGGCTGCGGAGAAAGCGCCGTCGGTCGGGCTGTTCCGCGAACGTGTCGGCGATGCCGAATACCTGCTCGCCTTCGTCACCCCGCCGAGCGCAGAGCAGGCTGCGCAGACGCCGCTGCCGCGCGAGGTGGTTTTCGTGATCGACAATTCCGGCTCGATGGGTGGCACTTCGATCGTTCAGGCGAAGGCGAGCCTGCTCTATGCCCTCTCCCGCCTCCAGCCGCATGACCACTTCAACGTGATCCGCTTCGACGACACGCTGGACGTGCTGTTTCCGGCCTCGGTGGCGGCGGACGCCGCGCATGTCGCGGAGGCGACTTCGTTCGTCGGCGCCTTGCAGGCGCGCGGCGGCACCGAGATGGTGCCGGCGATGCGCGCGGCTCTCACCGACAAGCTCGGCGACGCTGGCATGGTCCGCCAGGTCGTGTTCCTGACTGACGGCGCGATCGGCAACGAGCAGCAATTGTTCGATGCGATCACGACGATGCGCGGCCGCTCGCGGGTGTTCATGGTCGGCATCGGATCGGCGCCCAACACCCATCTGATGACCCGTGCCGCCGAGCTCGGCCGCGGCGCCTTCACCCATATCGGCTCCGTCGAGCAGGTGGAGGAGCGCATGCGCGACCTGTTCGCCAAGCTGGAAAATCCGGCCGTGACCGGCCTCGCCGCAAAATTCTCCGAGGCCAAGGCCGACGTCACGCCGGCGATCATCCCCGACGTCTACCGCGACGAGCCGCTGGTGCTGGCGGCCAGGCTCGACAAGCTTGCGGGCTCGCTCGAGATCAAGGGCCGCGTCGGCGACCGCCCGTGGTCAGTGACGCTGCCGCTGCAGAACGCCGCCCAAGGAAAGGGCCTGTCGAAGCTCTGGGCCAGGCGCAAGATCACTGATGCGGAAGTGGCGCGCACCCTGCGCGAGATGACGCCCGACGAATCCGACAAGGCGATCCTGGCGCTGGCGCTCGACCATCAGATCGTCACGCGATTGACCAGCCTGGTTGCGGTCGACAAGACGCCAAGCCGACCCGAGGGCGCGCCACTCAAATCCAGCGAACTGCCGATCAACCTGCCCGCGGGCTGGGATTTCGAGAAAGTGTTCGGCGAACGGCCGCATCTGACGCCGACACAGCTGCGCGAGCGGCATGCCGATGCGCGCAATCAGCCGGCGGCACGGCGCCCGACGGCTGCTGCACCCGATGCGATCCGCCTGCCCAAGACCGCAACCTCGGCTGAGCTCAAGATGATCGCTGGCCTGATCCTGATCGTGCTCGCCCTGATCCTGTTCGTGTTCAACCGGCGCCGGCCCTTGCTCACTGACGCCGCTTGAGAGAGGAGCCCCCCGAACTCCTCTGCTTAGCGCGCGCGGCTGCCCGTCCCTTCCAAACGGCCGCGCGCGCCTCTTTTTGGAAATGCCAATGTTCCGCTTCATCTCTCCACTGACCCTGGCCCTGATCGGGCTCATCCTGTTCGGCGACGGCGCCTATATCCATGCCAAGGCCTGGCTGGCGCAGGTGCTGCTGGAGCGCGCTTTCGATAGGAGCACGGCAAGGGGCGTTCCGGTAAAGCCCTGGTCGTGGGCCGACACCTGGCCAGTCGCCCGGATCGAGGTGAAGCGGATCGGCGCCAGTGCGATCGTGCTGGAAGGCACGAGTGGGCAGGCGCTCGCTTTCGGGCCCGGCCACGTCCAGCACACGGCCGAAGCGGGCGAGCGCGGGATTGCCGTCTATGCCGCACATCGTGACACTCATTTTCGCTTCCTGAAGGATGTCGCCATTGGCGACGTCATCGATGTCACGCGCAGTGACGGTCGACGCTTTCACTATCGCGCGGATTCGTCGGCGGTGGTTCGTTTCGATGCATCGGGAATCGACACCACGGCACGGGGATTCGAGCTTGTTCTCGCGACCTGCTGGCCCTTCGATGCCGTCACATCCGGCCCCGAGCGTTATATCCTGCATGCGACATTGATTGGCGCGGACGGATAGATCGCGGATCGGACTGACACGCATGGATGCGCACTTCATTCCACTACACGGCATACCACCCACACGGTTGCCAAAGGACTCGCCATAGAACAGAGTGACGCGACACCAATAAAAACAACAGGTGAGATCACGCCATGGAAGCTCCTGTGTCTGCTGCGCCCGCATCACGTCCATGGTCTCCGCCGCCAGATGCCAGCGACATCGTCAAGGGCATCCATGCCATGCTGCACCCGCGCAACATCGTGCTGGTGGGCGCGACCGACAAGCCCGGCAACTATGCCGAGCGCATCTGGAACAATCTCGTCAAGTACGGCTACGAGGGGGGCCTCTATCCCGTCAACGCCAAGCGCGACGCCATCTGGGGCGTCCGCTGCTACAAGGACTTTGCGAGCCTTCCCGAAAAGCCCGATCACGTCCTGGTGCTGGTGCCTGCGCGCTTCGCGGTGCAGGTGATCCGCGATGCGGCTGCGGCAGGCGCACGTTCGGCCACCATCGTCACCTCGGGCTTCAGCGAGTTGCAGGATGAGGAAAGCCAGAAGCTTGCCGACGAATTGCAGAAGGCCATCCGCGAGACCGGGCTTGCCGTCACCGGCCCAAACTGCCTCGGCAATCTGAGCGCCGGCGAAAAGCTCTTTACCAACATCGACGATCGCATCGTCACCATGGAACAGGGTGCGGTGGCGATCGCCGGACAATCCGGCGCCATCGTCATGGCGATTCGCCAGGCGCTCGAGGATCGCGGCGTCGGGGTCGGCTACATGGTGACCACAGGCAACGAGGCCGGGCTCGAGACGCCGGACTTGATGCGCTATTTCGCCGAGGATCCAAGCATCAGGGTGATCGTCGTGTACCTCGAAGGCGTGCGCAACACCAAGTCCTTCAGGGACGCCTGCAAGGCGGCGCGTGCCGCGAGCAAGCCTGTCATCGCGTTCAAGCTCGGGGCGTCAGAGGGCGGGCGCGCCGCAGCAATGGCACATACCGGCGCGCTCGCCGGCTCAATCGAGACGTTCGACGCAATTGCGACGCGCGAAGGCGTAATCCGGGTCGGCGGCCTCGACGAATTGATCGAGACCACCGAGTGCTTCGTTCACGCAGCCGCCCCCGGAGGCGAACGGCTCGCCGCCGTCACGCTCTCCGGCGGCAAGCGTGGCATGCTGATCGACGCGTTCTACGCCGCGGGCCTGAACTTCCCACATTTGAGCCCGCATGTCAGCTCGGAGCTGGCGAAGATGCTCGGCCCCGGCTCGATCGTCGGCAATCCGCTCGACGCCGGATTTGCGGCGGTGGTCGATCCCTCCGTCTACATGAAGTCGATCAAGCTCATGATCGACGACCCCGATATCGACATCGTCATCGTCGATGCCGAACTGCCGAAGACGCCGCACGAGCTGCGCGAACGGAACCTGCGCATCGTCAACGAGATGGCGGGCAAGGCCGCAAAGCCGGTGATCTACATCAGCGCGATGTCGATCGGCTTCACCGAGTTCACCAAGGAATTGCGCAAATCGCTGCCGCATCTCACGGTGATGCAGGGCATGGACCGGGCGGTGACCGCAATCAAATCGCTGCTCGCCTACGCGAAACTGCGCAAGGAGGTGCCCGACATCGTCTCGAGCTCGAAGCCTGCCGCGCGCGCCGCGCTGGAGAAGGCGCTGAAGTCTGCGAACGGTGCCGCGCTCGACGAGGTCGCCTCGAAGAAGCTTCTCAAGGCCTATGGCATCCCGATTTCGAAGGAGGCGATCGCACAGACGGCAGCGGAGGCGGCGACGCTCGCCAAGCAGATCGGTTTTCCGGTGGTGGCGAAGGTCGTCAGCGCCGAGATCCTGCACAAATCCGACATCGGCGGCGTGGTGCTGAACCTGAATAGCGCGGCCGAGGTGAAGAAGGCGTTCGCCGATATTACCGCGCGTGTGAAGAAATTGAAGGGAAAGCCGAGGCTCGACGGCATCCTGATCGCGCAGCAGGTCAAGGCCGAACTCGAGCTCGTGGTCGGCGCGTCGCTCGACGCCGAGATGGGGCCCGTCGTGCTGTTCGGCACTGGCGGCATCGACATCGAGCTGATGAAGGACGTCGCGCTTGCCGGCGCTCCGCTGGACGAGGCCGAAGCTCGACTCCTGATCGGCCGCACCAAGGCCGGAATCAAGATGCGCGGCTATCGCGGCAAGCCGGCCCTGCACGAGCCTTCGGTCGTGAAGGCGCTGGTCGGACTGTCCAACCTGATCGCGGATGCGGGCGACCGGATCGCCTCGATCGACATCAATCCATTCCTGATCAACACCAGGACGGGCGTGGCCGTCGATGCCCTGATCGTGCTGAACAACGCCGCGGCAAAGCGCGCGGCAGGACATTGAGAAGGCGGCAGGTTGCGCGTCCGCCTTCGCGGGTCGAGCTTGCGGCGGACGAGCCGTTAACCTGCCGGCTCTAAGATGACCGCCAAGCCCGATCCGGGCTGCTTCCAACTTCCCTGCTTTGGCCCTAAAATCATTCTCGTATGGCACGTGCGAGCAACCTTGTGATCGGAACGGCGATGCTGGCGGCGGTCGCCGTGGCATTCGGCGGCGTGCTCGGCGTGCAGAAATGGCGCACCATCCAGAGCCGCAGCCAGCTGCGCGTGGTGTTCGAAGGCGGCTCCGCCAGCGGGCTGCGCCGCGGGGGGCCGGTCAATTTCGACGGCGTCCCAGCCGGTCAGATCCTTTCGATCAAGCTGGACAGTCCCCGCAGGATCGTGGCGCTGGTGATGCTCGACAACACCGCGCCGATTCGCAAGGACACGGTGGCAGGCATCGAGTTCCAGGGCCTTACCGGCGTCGCCGCGATCTCACTGATCGGCGGCGCCCCTTCCGCGCCGCCGGTGCCGCTGGACGCGGACGGCGTCCCCGTGCTGACGGCCGATCTCAGCGACGCCGAGACCATCGTCGAAACCCTGCACAGCGTCGACCGCGCCATCGTGAGCAACGCCCCTGCGATCAAGGAGGGCCTGCACACGTTCGAGACCTATACCGCGGACCTCAGGAGCAAGGGCGCGGACATTGATTCGGTCATGGCCAAGGTCGACAGCGCCTTTGCGGGATTCGACAAGGCGGTCGCGAAGATCGAGGGCGTAGTGCCGGGTTTCGTCGACGGCAAGGCGGACGAGCTGTTCGAGAAGATCAAGGGACTGCACGAGCTTGCCGTCATCATGAAGAAGAAATCGGCGATCTACCTCGACGACATTCGCCGTTCGCTGCTCGACGTCAGCGAGGCCGCCAACAAGATGGCCGGCACGCCGATGCCTGCACCCCCGTCCCCGCGGCCACCGCGCAGGCCTTCAGAGCAGAAGCGGTAGCTCACCAGGCGTAGCGCACGAGGCCCTTGCCGGCATAGGAGCGGGTGACGTTCGAGAACTCGCCCTCGAAGGTCGCCGACGCGGACCAGCCGCTCAGCCAGTTCATCTGCACCGACGCGGTGGTCAGCGCGGCGTCGCGCGCTTGCGCGGCGCCGTTCACCACGAAAGCCGATCCAGGCAGGGTCTGAAACACCGCGCCGATGGTACGATCCGCGTTGTAGTCATGCGCCCAGGCGAGGCGGCCGCGCAGGGTCATCAGGCCGCCGGCGGCGGCAAAGGACCTGTCCGCGCGCAGACCGAGCTCGGTGCGGGTGCTGGTCACGTCCTTGGCGGCATAGTTGAGCGCGAAAAGGTTGCTGCCGACCACGGTGAATTCCGAATAGCCCGGAAGGCTGAACATGGTGGCCTGGAGCGCGGCATAGGGCGTGACGCCGATCCATGATATCGCGTGGCGATAGCCGCCCTCGAGGCGACCGGAAAACGCGTTGGCGTTGAACTGCGCCCGCAACTGGTCGTAGCCGGCAGCGGTCACGACGCGGTTGGTCGTGACGTCCTGCCAGCCATAGGCGAGCGCCGCGGTGATGTAGGCAGGCCCGGCCGTATGACGCAGGAAAGCGCCGGCCTGGAACAGATCGGAACGACCCCAACCGAGACCGTTGACGTTGAAGCCGGTCCCGCCGCCCGCGAGAGCAAAGCCCGCAATCGTCGACGGCGAGAAACGGTAATCGACACCGACCGCCGTGCCGTAGATGCTGCTGGTCGTGTTGTTCGAGCCGAGGCCGGGGTTGCCGTCGGTGGTCTGCGAGCCGCCATAGCCGGCCGCCCACACGTCCCAGCGCTGCTGAAACGTCGCAGCCGGAGCCTTGCGGTAAAGCGAAGCGAATGCGTCGGTCGCGCTCGTGCGGGTCGCGGCATAGGCACTCGCGCCCGCATCGTCGGCATAAGGTGTCGCTCCGGTCGTGCCCGCGCGACCCGAGCCGGACACGTCGGTCAACAGATTGATGAACAAGTTCATCGCGTCGAAGGTCGTCTGCTGCGATCCCGTCGCGGACTCGCCGGAGGCTTGAGTCAGGCCCGCTGGCGAAAGGTTGGCTAGCGCGACGGGCAGCCTGCCGGTGCTGTTGAAATAGCTCGTCAACACGTTGGCGACGTTCTGCTGATTGATGTTGAGCCCGCTGCCATAACCCAGCGCGAGGTCCAGGTAGACGTTGTTGGGATCGTAGCTGAGCGTCGCGTTCAGGTTGGACGACAGGCCCGCGACGACGGGATTGAACGTATCGGGCAGCGTCCCCGCGCTAAGGATCGTGGAATGCTTCGCGATCGAGCCGGTCGGAACGAGGACGACCGTCGCGCCGCCAAGCGTTGCCGCGCCGGTCACGACGGCAAGGCCGTTGCCGGCACCCGACATCTGCACCATGTAGCTCGACGCCGACGTGAACGAGAGATTGCCTGACACGTTGAGCGTCCCGGTCGGGTTGCCGGGCGCGAACGTGCCGCCATTCACGGTAATCGTGCCGACAGTGCCGACACCGCCGAAGGTGCCGCCGGCGTTGACGCTCACCGTGCCGTTGATGGTGCCGGCGAGCATCAGCGCGCCGCCGAGCACGTTCCAGTCCTGGTTGCCGATGCCCGTCACGGTCCAGGTCGAGCTGTCGACCTTGTTGAAGGTCGAGAAGCCGTCGTACTGGAGGCCGATGCCGATAAGGCTGAGATTGAACGTGTCCCTGCCGATGCCGCCGAGCTGGAAGGTATCGGTGCCTGACGCGAAGACCTGGCCGTTGATGGCGCTGCCTGGACCGAGCGTCAGTGTGTTGTTGCCACAGCCGCAAAGATCGATCGCCGCAAAGCCGGTCGCAGCATTGATCGTGCCGGAATTGAAGACGCTGCCGCCATCGGTCAGCCGGATGCCGGTGCCATTGGCGCCGACGTCGATGGTACCGGTATTGATGATCTGGTTGCCGGTCGAAAGCGTGGTCGCATCAATGCCGATACCCAGATCGCCAACGGTGATCGTTCCGCGATTGGTCACGACGTTGTCGTCGCCGAGCAACGCCATGCCGTATGTGCCATCGCCGCCGACGATGATACCGTTGTTGGTGAGTGTGCCCGACATGCCGACCAGACCGATGCCCAGAGATCCGGCACCGACATTGACCGTTCCGTTCTGGACGACGACGGCAGAATTGCCCTGTACCTGCATGCCGGCGGTCGAAGCGACACCCGTGATCGTGCCGGTGTTGGTTGCCTTCGCATCGTTGCCGAACACGGCGATAGCCGTGCCGAACTGCCCGACCGTGATACTGCCGGCGTTGCTGACGGTTTCGGTATTGCCCTGCGCCGAGATGCCGACGGCACCCAGGCCGAGTGCAATGCGGCCCGTCGTCGTGTTCGTGATCGTGTTGCTGTCGTTGATCGCCACAATACCACCGGAACCTCCGGCCGAAGCGCCAACGGTGACGGCACCGGCATTGGTGACGATCGTGTTGCCGACAACGTAGATGCCGACCGTATCGTCGAGGCCCGTGATCGTGCCGCTGGCGGAATTGGTGATCGTGTTGTTCACGCCGGCGAAGATGCCAAAGCCTCCTGTTCCGACCGAGAGCGCACCGCTGTTGCCGACGACGTTGTTGTCCTGGACCGAAATTGCCGAGCCGCCATCACCCGTGGTGATGGTGCCGTTGTTGGTAACGGTGTTGTTGCTCAGCAAGGAAACGCCGAAGCCGTTGCCGATCACCGTGACGGTGCCATTGTTGACGACGGTGTTGAAATTGCCGCCATTGATGCCGGTGAGCCCCGAGCCCGCCGACACCGTCCCGTCGTTGTCGACGATGTTGGTGTTGTTGACGTTGATCGACGCAGTGCCGTTGTCGCTGACGGTCGCGCGAATCAGCACATTCACAGTCAGGTTGGTGACGCCGCCGCCGGCCGCGAACCCGTCGGCATCGGCGCCGCTGCACGTGACCGTCTGTCCACTCGTCGCCGGGTCGGGGGCGCAATCCGCCTGAGCCGAAGTCGCTGACAGCCCGAGGCTGAAAACGATTGCGGCAACAGACGACGTGACCACGCCAAGGCGCAGCCTACCCCGCCCGCTCGACGGCCAACCAAAGCCCACCCCGATGCCCTCAAAGGCGCTCCCAGCGGCGCCGCCGGTAAACTAGGGGACGGGGTCCATCCGGGGAACTGCAGAATCGGCGGAATCGCCGGACGAGGGCACAACCCGGCTGGATTCACGAAGCCATGTTGCAACTGCGCCACGCTTTGCGCGGCAGAATGGTCACTCCGCGCATGAAGCGCGATCTTCGCGTCATATTGACGGCCGTTCACATCGTGGCGGCGACGAGCGCAAGTTCTTCGCCTCCGATCCTGCGGCGCGACATGCGAACTCGTCTCCGGTTCTGCCCGGAGCGACGGCCGGAATTGCTTAGTAGTTGCTCGGTGATGCCCCGTTCGGAATGCCATCAATCGGACATTCGTCGGTACCCGGCGTCGCACGGGTCATCGCCTCGACCATGTCGCGCGTGCCCTCGGGATCCCTGATCCAGTTCTTGTAAAAATCGTAAGGGCACGC